>JAJZJY010000056.1 GCA_021809885.1 Actinomycetes bacterium | reverse complement strand
CTGACGCGCCCCGTGACCATGCTCTCGGACATGGCGGCCACCGCCCTCTACGAGGGGGTCGTCGACGCCACCGAGGAGGCCATCGTCAACGCCCTGGTGGCCGCCGGCACGATGACAGGACGGGACGGGGTCACGGTCCACGCCCTGCCCCACGCCCGGCTGGTCGAGGTGCTGCGTGCCTACAACCGCTACGAGCCGTGACGACGGTGCTCTGTCGCGGTCGGCGTACCCCTGCGCCGGCGCTCAGCGCCGGAAGGCCGGGGCGAGGGCGTTCCACACCAGCCGGTAGAAGTGGCGCATGTTGCGCTCGCTCTCCGGCAGCGTGTAGCCCCACGAGTACAGGCCCGAACGAAGCCCGGTCTGCACCCGCCCCGCCGCCTCAGCGTCCTCCTCCATGGTGAGGCGCCACCACTCGGAGATCTGCTTCACGAGGTCGGGGTCGTAGCGCGGCGTGGCGGGCAGGGCGTAGCTGACGATCTCCCCCTTCCATCCGTGCACGCCGTCGGGCCAGAGCCGCTGCACGTTGGCGCCGTAGCCGATGTCCAGCCCGTTTTCCAGGTACATGTTGGGCCACAGGTAGTAGAACTGGTAGTCCCTCGCTCGCTCGGCGGGCAGGCCGAGCCCGGCGGCGACGCGGTCCTGGAAGTCGCTCAGGTGGTACACGCCCCGGTCGAACTCCCGGTGCAGGTAGTGCGACGGGTCCACCTTGTACATGTCGGAGAAGCTGTGCCGGTGCGTGGTGGGGCAGTGGTAGCACTCGATGTTGTTCTCGTTCATGGCCTTCCAGTTGGAAGGCCCGGACTGAGGCGTGACCACACGCTCGTAGGTGAAGGCCGGGTCGGCGTTCTCGGGGGCGAACGGGTAGCCGAAGCCCTGCTCGTCGAGGACGGTCTGGAGGGCTGAAACCGCTGCGGACAGCGGCTCCGCCTCGCGCAGCGTCACGAAGATGTAGCCCTTCCAGGTGTCGACGGCCAGGGGGTACAGGCCGAGCTGGTCGAGCGGCGGGAGACCCCCTTCCTCCGAACGGGGGACCGACTTCAGGCAGCCGTTGAGCTCGTAGGTCCAACCGTGGTAGCTGCACTGGAGGAACCGCTTGTGGCCGCAGCCGACGGCGACGAAATGGGCCCGGTGCCGGCAGACGTTGACGAAGGCCCGCAGCTGCATGTCCCTGTCGCGCGTGACGACGATGGGAACGGTGAAGCCCGTACCTGAGATGTGGGACGTCAGGTAGTCGCCGGCGTTGCGAACCTCCGGCTCGACGCCGACGATCTGCCAGGACGGCCTCCAGACGAGCTCGTCCTCCAAGGCGGCGATGCCCTCGTCGGTGTAGAAGATGCCGGGGAGCGTGGCGCCATCGTCCAGGAGGCTGTCGACGCGGGTGGCGTCGACGTCGGCCATCGATCGGAACAGGCTGTCGGGGCTGCGCAGGTCGGGCACGGGCCACCTCTCCAGTCGGGTGCAGCGGCCCGACGCTAGCAGTGGCTTGACTGCTCGATCAATCAGTCAGTCAGTCAGGCAGGCAGGCTGCCGGCCTCACCGGACGGGGCGTGGCCGCTACGGCTCCTGGCAATCGCCCGCCAGCCCCTCCAACACGGTGTGGGCGATGTCGGCGAGGGTCGACAGCTGCGCCGGGGTGAGCCGGTCGACGAACCAGCGCCGCACTGAGCGCACGTGGCTGGGCGCCGCCTCCTCCAGGGCGCTGCGGCCCTCGTCGGTCAGGACCACGAACAATCCCCGGGCGTCGCTCGGGCAGCGCTCGCGCCGCAGCAGCCCCCGCTCCTCCATCCGTGCGATGTGGTGCGACAGCCGGCTCTTCTCCCAGCCCATCAGCCGTCCCAGCTCGAACGCCCGGAGGCGCCCGTCCGCCGTCTCGCTCACGGTGGCGAGCACGCCGTAGTCCTGGATGGACAGGCCCCTCGTGGAGGAGAGCTCCCGGCTGAGGCGGCCCATCAACACGCCCTGCATCACTTGCAGGCCGGCCCACGCCTCGCCCTCCTCGGCCGTGAGCCAGCGTGGTTCCGTGTCCATGTCCACCTTCCCCGGGGTCGCCGGCCCCTTGCGCCGGGCGAACCCCGGGTGCCGGCCCCCGGCTCCTCACGCCGCCTTGATGGCCGAGATGTCGAACTCGAGCGTCACCCTCTCGCTGACGAGCACGCCTCCTGCATCCAGCGCCGCGTTGAAGTTGATTCCCCAGTCCTTGCGGTTGATGGTAGTCGAGCCCTCGAACCCGATGCGCTGGTTGCCGAACGGGTCGACAGCGCTCCCGGTGTGCTCGAAGTCGATCGTCACCGGCTTGGTGACGCCGCGGATGGTCAGGTCGCCGTGCACCCGGTACCTGGCCTCACCGGCGCTGTCGACCGAGGTGCTCACGAAGCGGATCTCGGGGAACTCGTCCATGGCGAGGAAGTCGTTGCTGCGGAGGTGGTTGTCGCGATCGACGTTTCCGGTGTTGATGCCCTTGGCCTGGATCACCACCTCGACGCGGGACTGCGACGGGTCGTCGACGTCGAAGTGACCGCTCCCGGTCACATCGTCGAACTTGCCGCGCACCTTGGTGACCATGGCGTGACGGGCGAAGAAGCCGATCGTGCTGTGCGAGAGGTCGAGGGTGTAGTCCCCGGTGACAGTGGGGTTGGCGGTGGTGCTCACGGTGTTGCCTCCTCCGAAGTGGTTGACATCTCAACTATACCACACGTGGTTGAGATGTCAACCACCATTTCACGGCGGCACAGCGGCACGGTTACCGTGGCGCGGTGGCGGCGCGCAACGTCCTCGACCGGGCGCCGGCGCCGGCGCTGGTCGCTGTCGGTGCGGTGTCGGTCCAGCTGGGGGCGGCGGTGGCGACCCGGCTCTTCGACCGTGTCGGCCCGGTCGGGGCCGTCACCCTCCGGCTGGGCTTCGCCGCCGCCGTGCTGCTCGTGGTGGTCCGTCCCGGCCCGGCGGTGCTTCGCGGAGCAGGTCGCCGGCGGGCGGACCTGGCCGTGGTGGCCGCCTTCGGCCTGTTGCTCGCCGGCATGAACCTGCTCTTCTACTCTTCGATCGCCCGCATCCCGCTGGGGGTGGCGGTGACCGTCGAGTTCGTCGGGCCGCTGGCCGTTACCCTCGCCGGCTCTCGCCGGAGGTTGGACCTGGTGTGGGCGCTCCTCGCCGCCACGGGCGTCTTCCTCCTCGCCGGCAGCGGGCTGGTGTCGGGGCGGCTCCTCGATCCGGTGGGTGTCGGCATGGCGCTGGGCGCCGGCACGTGCTGGGCGGGGTACATCGTGCTGTCCGCCCAGACGGGCAGGCGGTTCCCGGGCAGCAGCGGCCTCGCGCTGGCCATGGTCGTCGGTGCCGCCGCCACCGTGCCTGCCGGCCTGGCCACCGCAGGTGCCCGCCTGGTCGAGCCGGCGATCCTCGCCATGGGCTTCGGCGTCGCCGTCCTGTCCTCGGCCCTGCCGTACTCCCTGGACCTGGCCGCCCTCCGCCGGCTGACCCCCCGGGCGTTCGGGATCCTCATGAGCATGGACCCGGCCCTCGCTGCCCTGGTCGGCTTCGCCGTGCTCGGGCAACGCCTGTCGCCGACGGAGCTCGCTGCGCTCGTGCTCGTCGCCGCCGCCAACGCCGGCAGCTCCGCCGCGGATGCGCGGGCGGGCCCGATCCCCGGACGCCCTGCGGCGAGGGGCGTCAGGCCCCGCGCGGGTGGGGACGCTGGCGGTCGGACCGGAACACGACGAAGTGCATGAGCATGTAGCTGACGGCCGAGGCGGTGAGCATGGCGACCACCTTCGACAGGTTGGACATGAGCGTCGCCGGCAGCCCGTGGAGGGTGCGCAGCAGGAGGGCCAGGCCGAGGATGGTGGCGTCGCTGACGCCCAGGTTGATCCCGCCCTGCCCGAGGAACAGCGCACGTTGGCGCCACCGCTTCTCGTCCCGCTCGACCCGGTCGGCGAAGGTCCAACGGGAGTTCCAGAAGTAGCTGTTGGCGATGGCCGCCAGCACGGCCATCGTGTTGTACGCCACGTTGAGACCGGCCGACCGGGTCGGGTGCACGAAGACGAAGAAGTTGAACACGCCGAGGTCCACCACGGCGTTGGACAGGCCGACGGCGAGGAACCGCCCGAACCGGCTCTGGGGTCGCGGCTGGCGACGAGAGATGGCCAGCCGGTAGTCGTCGACCAGGCCGGCGGTGGCTACCGCCCAGCCGCCACCCGAGGGTGGGGCGGCGTCCGCCGGCAGATCCGGCACCTCCGGCACGCCACCCATGGCCTCCGAGGGCTGGCGGGGATGTGCCAGCACATCCTCGACCGCAGCGACCAGCGCTTCGCCAGGGGCGCCGGCGGGCACGAGGGCCCGGTCGGGACAGGCGGCCAGCACCATGCGGGCAGCCGGGCTGTCCGTGGCCACGATGGGAAGCCCGGTGGCCATCGCCTCGAGCAGCACCAGGCCGAGCGTGTCGGTATCCGACGGGAACACGAACACGTCCGCAGCGGCGTACGCCTCCGCCAGCTCCTCGCCCCTGAGCACACCTGCGAAGGTGACGCGGCTCCCGCCGAACACCTCCTCCAGGCGCCCCCGATCCGGACCTTCGCCCACCAGCACCACGTGGTAGGGGCCGGGCCCGGCGGCGAGCGGGAGCAGGCGGTCGCAGCCCTTCTCCCGGGCGAGGCGGCCGACGTACAGCACGAGTCGCCGCTGCGGCTCGGGGCAGAGCCGGGCGCGCGCCGCCGAACCGTCGCGTCCGGGGTGGAACAGCTCCCGGTCCACGCCCCGCCCCCACAAGCCCACGTCGGTGATGCCGAGCGACGCCAGTTGCGCCCTTCCGACCTCCGAGGTGGCGAGGCGCATGTCGGCGTGCCGGTAGATCCTGCGCATGAGGGCGTGCAGCGCCGGCCGGATCCACCCGAGGTGGTACAGGGACGCGTACACCGAGACGTCCGTGTGGTAGCTGACGACGGTCGGGTAGCGGTGGGAAGCACGGCGGAGGGCCACGCTTCCCATCAGCACCGGGTTGACCACGTGGACGACGTCGGGCCGGAACTGGCTCAGCGCGCGTGACACGGCCGGGCCCGGCAGCGCCCACGGCATGCCGCCGTAGAGGAACCGCAGCGACAGCGTCGGGGTCCGGTGCTGGGGGAGGCCCGGGAGGGACGGATCGGTGGAGGGGGCGATGACCGCCACGTCGTGGCCGGCGCGTCGCAGCTCCCTCACCGTGTTGTCGAGGCGGGTGACGACACCGTCGACGTTGGGGCGCCAGCTCTCAGTGACGATCACCACCCGGAGGTGAGCCGGCATGGCGCCCCCCGCCCCGATCGAGGCGAGGGGGCGGGTCCGGGGCGCGACGGGGCTCGTGGGGATGCGCTCCGTGGCCACAGGCGCATAAACCTACCCCGTGCGCCCGCGATGCAAGTGACCAGGCCCGATGCTGGTCTGCCGAGAGGTGCCCCGTGCGTGGCCCCCGCCTGCTTCGGGTAGTGCCTGCCCGTGCCGACGACCGCGGGGCCGTGGGAGCCGCCGGCATGACCACGACCGTCGACGCCGTCGTCGTCGGGGCAGGCCACAACGGGCTCGTGGCCGCCATCACCCTCGCCGACCGCGGATGGGACGTGCTGGTGCTCGAGGCGGAGGACCAGCCCGGCGGTGCCGTGCGCAGCGGACCGCTCACCCTGCCCGGCTACGAGCACGACCTCTTCAGCGGCTTCTACCCGCTCGGGTTCGCCTCCCCCAACATCGCACGGCTCCACCTGGAGGACCACGGGCTGCGCTGGCGGCGGGCGCCGCTCGTGGTCGCCAACCCGACACCGGACGGACCGACGGCGGTGCTCTCGCAGGACCTCGACGAGACGGCCGCCTCGCTGGACGCGTTCGCCGCCGGCGACGGGAACGGATGGCGCCGCCTGTACCGGCGCTGGTCACGCCTCGATCCCCACCTGATCCGGGCTGTGATGTCCCCGTTCCCCCCGCTGCGGCCGGCGGCACGGCTCGTGCTGCGCCTCGTTGCCGACGGCGGCCCGGTCGAGGTGCTGCGCTTCGGCCGCTTCGCCGTGCTCCCGGTGCGGCGGATGGGGGAGGAGTACTTCCGGGGGGAGGGCGGCACGCTGCTGCTCGCCGGCAACGCCCTGCACGCCGACCTCGTGCCGGAGGCCGCCGTAAGCGGCGTGTACGGGTGGCTGCTCGGGATGCTCGGCCAGCAGGTGGGTTTCCCGGTGCCGGAAGGAGGCGCCGGCCGCCTCACCGAGGCCCTGGTGCGCCGGCTGCGCGTCGCGGGCGGCGAGCTGCGCTGCGGCGCACGCGTCGAGGCCGTCGAGCTGCGCGGAGGCCGGGCGTCGGGGGTCCGCACCGCCGGCGGGGAGAGGGTCGCGGCCCGCCGCGCGGTCATCGCCGACGTGGACGCTCCCACCCTCTACCGGCGGCTGGTGGGTGAGGACCGGCTACCCCCCGCATTCGTCGAGGACCTGCGCCGCTTCCAGTGGGACACCTCCACGGTCAAGGTCGACTGGGCGCTGCGGGCCCCCATCCCCTGGCAGGACGAGCCCTGCCGACGCGCCGGGACCATTCACCTCACGGACGGCATCGACCACCTCTCCGACGTGGCCCACGCCCTGGCGGTGCGGGAGGTCCCCGCGCGGCCGTTCTGCATCGTCGGCCAGTACTCGATGGCCGATCCCACCCGCATGCCACCCGGGGCCGAGACGGCCTGGGCGTACGCCCACGTCCCCCAGGCGCCACGGCGCGACGCCGGCGACGCCGGCGACGGCGGGATCACCGGCGACTGGGACGGTGGCGACGGTGAACGCTTCGCCGACCGCATCGAGGCGGAGATGGAGCGGGCTGCGCCCGGCTTCGGGCGCCTCGTCGTCGGGCGCCACATCTTCACGCCGCCCGGCATGCACGCCGCCGACGCCAACCTCGTGGGCGGGGCGATCTCGGGAGGGACGTCCCAGCTGCACCAGCAGCTGGTGTTCCGACCGGTGCCGGGCATGGCGCGCGCCGAGACGCCCGTACCCGGGCTGTACCTCGGGTCGTCGTCGGCCCACCCCGGCGGCGGCGTCCACGGGGCGCCGGGGCACAGCGCGGCGCGTGCCGCCCTGATCCACGCCACGCTGCCCCTTGCGGGCCCGGCCCTGGTGCGCCGAATGCCCGAACTCGGCGACGCGCGCTGAACCCGGCGACGCAACATGCACGAATGACCATCGAAGGTCGCCGAGAACCGGCGGTGTCGCCGAGAACCGGCGGTGTCGCCGAGAACCGGCGGTGTCGCCGAGAACCGGCGGCGCGGTCGTCATGGCGTGGCGCGGAGCAGTGGGCCGCAGGCCGTCGCTACTGTTTTCCGGGACGGCGGGAGTGCCCCGCCGCCGGACCTGCCCGAGGGGGTGGCCGTGACGTTCGATCTGAACCGGTTGCTCGAGGAGCGGTCCGGTGACCGGGTGCGACTCCACGAGGAGCACATGAACGCCCGGCTGGCGCAAGTGCTGCGCACCATCGGCTTCGACCGCGATTGGGTCTCCGGCAGGGGCTGCTACCTCTACGACGCCCAAGGCCGCGAGTACCTCGACTTCCTGTCGGGCTTTGGCGTGTACGCCCTCGGGCGGAGCCATCCCGTGCTGAAGAAGGCGTTGCAGGACGCGCTCGCAGCCGACCTGGCCAACCTCGTCCAGATGGACTGCGGCCTCCTGCCCGGGCTGCTCGCCGAGGCGATCGTCGCCCGCTGCCATCCGGGCATACGGCGGGCCTTCTTCTGCAACTCCGGTACCGAAGCGGTCGAGGCCGCCATCAAGTTCTCGCGCCGGGCGACCGGCCGGGACCGCATCGTCTACTGCGACCACGCGTTTCACGGGCTGTCCACAGGCTCGCTGGCCCTCAACGGGGGCAAGGAGTTCCGCTCCGGCTTCGGCCCGCTGCTCCCCGGCTGCGAGGCGGTGCCGCTCGGGGACATCGACGCGCTGGAGCGCCAGCTCGCTGCCGGCGACGTGGCTGCCTTCGTCTTCGAGCCCATCCAGGGCAAGGGCGTATACGAGGCCGGAACGGAGTACTGGACCGCCGCCGAGGCGGCCTGCCGGCGTCACGGCACCCTCGTGGTCGCCGACGAGGTCCAGACGGGGTTGGGCCGCACCGGCCGGCTCTTCTGCCACGAGCACTGGGGGCTGCGCCCGGACGTCGTGACCGTCTCCAAGGCGCTCTCCGGCGGCTACGTCCCCGTCGGGGCGGTGCTGACCACCGATGCGGTGTGGAAGCGGGTGTTCCGGTCCATGGACGCGGCGCTCGTGCACTCCTCGACGTTCGGGAGCAACGCCCTCGCCATGGTCGCCGGCCTCGCGACCCTGCAGGTCATCGACGACGAGGATCTCGTCGACCGGGCCCGGCGCACGGGGGACCTCTTCACGAAGGCCCTGCGGCCCCTCGTCGACCGCTACGAGATGCTCGTCGACGTCCGGGGCAAAGGGCTGATGATCGGCTTGGAGTTCGGCCGGCCCGAGTCCCGGTCGCTCCGGCTGCGCTGGGACGCCCTCGAGCGCGTCCGCACCGCCATGTTCTCCCAGCTCGTCGTCGTGCCCCTCTTCGACCGCCACCGCATCCTCACCCAGGTCGCCGCCGACGGGGTCAACATCGTGAAGCTGCTGCCGCCGCTCGTCGCCGGCGAGGACGAGGTCGACATGTTCGTCGCCGCCCTCGAGGACGTGATGGAGGAGGCCCACAAGGGCATGGGTCTCTACATGGACGTGGGTTGGACCATGGCCCGCGGCCTGCTCAAGCGGTCGCGGTAGAGGAGTCGCTGGTCGCAGGCGTGCCGGCGACGAGGGCGCTGCGGCTCAACCCCCACGCCCCGGCGCCGAGCACCACGAGGGCGGCGGCCTCGATGAGCACGTCGCCGGCGGAGGTCTGGAGGTGCTCGCCGAAGAGGAGCACGCCCACGACGGCGGCGATGAGCGGATCGACGATGGTGAAGCCGGGCTGGGACGCCGCCAACGGGCCCGCTCGCAGCGCGTTGGTGGCAAGTGTCATCGATGCCAGGCCGGCGAGCACGAGCGCGTAGACGGGCCAGGACGTGAAGATGTCGACGACTCCGCCGGTGGCGATCGCTCCGAGCTGCTTGATGACGCCGGCGAGGAGGCCCCAGCACACGCCGGCGGCGGCTCCGAGGAGTGCGGCGCGACGGGCGGCGCTCGCGGCGTGGTCGGTAGAGCCGCGAGCAGCGAGGACGAGGGCGCCGACGACGAGGAAGCCGGCGAAGCCAGCGAGAGCCCAGCGGCCGGCGGGCGCCTGCGCCCGCCCACCGGAGGGGTCGGCGGTGAAGAGGACGGCTCCGAGACCGACCGCCATGGCCAGCGCCGACAGCCCGTCGCGGCGGCGGACCAGGTGGGGGTTGGCAATGGCGAGGTAGGCGAAGACGAAGAGGAGCTCGGCAGCGAGGATCGGCTGCACCATCGCAAGGCTGCCGAAGTGCAGGGCGATGGCTTGGAGCACGAAGCCGAGGGTCATGCTGACGCCGCCGAGGACCCAGATCGGTTGGCGGATCAGGCGGAGCAGGAGTCCCGGGTCGATGTGACCGTCGTCGGGCGCGCGGAGCGCACCGACTCGTTGACAGGTCGTGGATGCCGCCGTGAAGAGCCCGGCAGCGACCGCCAGCGGTATCGCTCTGGACATGCCCAAGACTCTACCGGCGCGCCGGGATCGGGCCTGAGGGTTCTACGCCGCCGCCGGACCGTCGGCCGCCGGACCATCGTCCGCCGGGTCCGGGCTGCCGGGGCGGAGGGTGACGAGCACCAGCGCGCCGGCCATGAGCACGAGCACCGCCGAGACCGACAGGGCGACGGTCAACCCGGAGCGGAACGCAGCCCACGCGGCCTGGATCACCTGCTGGACCAGGGCGGCATTGCCCGCCCCGGCCGAGCCCCCGGCGCCGGCGGTGTGGCCGCTGGAGGGAACGCCGCCGCTCTCGATGGCTCTGAGCACGATGGCCTGGAAGTTGGGCGGGATCCCCAAGGTCTTCAGGCGTGCCCCGAGGTGGCCGGGGAGCTGGGCGTTGACGACGGCACCGAGGACCGAGACCCCGGTGACGGCGCCGATCTCGCGGCTGGTGTTGGCCGTCGATGCCGCCATGCTCGAGCGCGAGGCCGGGACGGCGGCGAGGGCGGAGATTGTGATGGGCACGACGGTGATGCCGATGCCCGCCCCGGCCACGGCGAGGGCGACCACCAGCTGTGCCGTCGACGGGTGGGGGCGCAGGATGGCGGAGGTCCAGAGCAATCCGGCGGCGAAGAGCACGCATCCGGAGGTGACGAGCCGCCTGGCACCCACGCGGTGGGTGACCCGGCCGGCCAGGAGCGCTCCAGCGACCAGCAGCAGCATCATGGGCAGGAAGGTCAGCGCCACCTCGAAGGGCGTGTCGCCGACGACCTCGTCGAGGTAGAGGGCCGTGAAGAAGAAGATCGAAAAGGTCGCGAAGTAGGTGCAGAAGGCCGCCACGTTGGCAGTCGAGAAGGCGGGGATGCGTAGGTAGCGCAGGTCGAGCAGGGGATGGGCCGCCGTCCGCTCCCTGGCGACGAAGGCCACCGCACCGACGAAGCCGAGAACGAAGAGCACGATCACCGCCGTGGACCCGTAACCGGACTGCTCGCCGTTGATGATGGCGAACACGCTCGCTGTCAGAGCCCCCGCTCCGAGCAGCGCCCCCGCCGTGTCGACGCGCCTGGCGTCTGGGTCGGCGTTCTCCGGCAGGACCGCCATGCCGGCGGCGAGGGCGAGCAGGCCGAAGCCGAGGTTGAACCAGAACACGGCCCGCCAGTTCCAGCTGCCGACGAGGACGCCGCCGATGACCGGCCCGACGGCGAGGGCCACGCCCGACACCGCTGCCCACACGCCGATGGCGCGGTCGCGCCGGTTGGCGCCGGGGTAGAGGTGTCGCAGCATCGAAAGGGTCCCGGGTTCGCTCGCCGCCGCGCCGAGGCCCATCACCGCCCGGCCGGCGATCAGCACCTGCACGCCGGGGGCGAGAGCGCAGAGCACCGAGCCGGCGCAGAAGACTGCCGTTCCCGACAGCATGACCTTCTTGCGCCCGAACTCGTCGGCGATCATGCCGCAGGCGAGCATGGCCCCTGCGAAGACGAGGGCGTAGCCGTTGACGACCCATTGCAGCGAGGTGACGCCGGCGCTCAGCTCGGTCTGGATGTTGCCGAGGGCGACGCTGACGATGGTGTTGTCGAGGAAGGTGAGGAACAGCAGCGAGCAGAGGACCGCGAGGCCCAGCGGGTGGCGGTCAGTGGAGGCCCCTGCCCCCACGCCCCCGCCTACCCGGCGGCCGAGGTGCACGCCGGGGGTGCAGCGCCCTCGAGACGCAGCAGCGCACAGAAGCTGGCAGTGCCGACCTGCCAGGTCCCGTGCTGCAGGACGGCGGTGCCCTTCTGGCTCTTCAGGACCGGGGAGCCCGACAGGAGGATGTCGTAGGTCACGGTGGCTGCCGTGGCCGACGTCGTGTGGACATCGAGGACCTTGGCGCTCGCCTGCTTGGCCAGCGCCGAGCCGGCCTGCGCCCGGATGACGGCGGAGAAGGCGGAACCGTCCTGGAGCAGGGTGATGCGCTGCGCCGTCGGCGTCCTGGCGCTGAAGAAGGCGGCCCAGTTCGCGCTGATCTGCTTGGTCGCCGGCACCTTCGCGCTGCTCGAGCTGCCCCCGCAACCGGCGAAGGCGACGGCCGCCACCAGGGCCATCCCTGCGACGGCCGTCGTGGTCCTCGTCGCCCGCAGATCGCCCACCGGTCCTCCTCGTGCCGGGTTGCCTACAAGCCTACAGGCGTGTCAGTGGCTCGCGACGAACAACTCGGCGTAGACCCATCCCTGGGGCCGGTCGAGAGCGGCCCCGCCGGCCGCTCCGGGCCACGGCGCAAGGATGTTGCGGCGGTGGCCCCAGCATCCCGGGTCGCCGGCGGCGCGGCAGGCGACGTTGGGGCTGCCGACGCCGTCGTCGTACATCCACCCGTAGTCGGCGGCCAGCGGTGTCGGGTAGCCCCATGCGATGTTCGAGCCCCAGGCGTACCCGTCGGGGCCTGTCGGGTCGGCCCCGGCGACCGCGCCTGCGCTGGCGAGCCTGTCGAGCACGGCGCTGGCCCCGAAGGCCGGAAGGCCGCGGGTGGTGCGCTCCGCGTTGGCCACGGCGAGGAGCTGCCCGGCCGGCCCGAGCGACGAGAAGCCTGCGGGCAGCGGCAGCGGTCCGTACCCCTCGG
>JAJZJY010000055.1 GCA_021809885.1 Actinomycetes bacterium | reverse complement strand
GCGCCGGCAGGCCTCCTCGTCGATCTGCTCCCAGGCGGCCTCGGTGACAGGTGCCCTCTCCCTCAGCAAGTGGTTCACTGAGCCACCCCTCGGAGGCCGCCGATGCCGAGCGATCCGTCGGCGCGATCGTCGCGCTCGCCGTGCTCCTCGCTCGCCGCCTCCTCGACCTGGACCATCTGGCCGGATGTGAACAGGTAGGTGCGCAACTGGCTCTCCAACACGGGGTCCCGGCGCCGCAACCACTCGAGGACCATGGCAGCGTGCTCCTTCTCCTCATCCCGGTTGTGAGCGAGGATCGCCCGCAACTCGTCGTCACCCGCAGCGTCTACCCGCTGGTCGTACCAGTCGACTGCCTCGAGCTCCTCCTGCAGGGATGCCAGGGCGCGGTGCCGGTCCTTGGTGGCCCCGGAGAGAGCCCCGCTGTCCTCGTGCAGCCCTGCGCTCTGCGCCACCTCGTGCCTCTCTCTCGGCCCAGTACCGGGGATGCCCAGTACCGGGGATGGTCCTACCCTGCGTCCCAGCGGACAATCAGCGGCCACCGCCGCCAGTCGACCGGAGGAGGACCTGTGGACGACACCGAGATCGTGCGACGTATCGATGAGCTGGTCGAGGAGGAGCACCGCCTGGAGCGCAGCCACATCGACGAGCCGATGAGCACCTCCGACCAGGAGCGGCTCCAGTCCGTCGAGGAACAACTCGACCAGTGTTGGGACCTGCTCCGCCGCCGGCGGGCCCGGCGCAGCGCTGGGGGGGACCCCGACGACGTGGAGACCCGTCCGGTCGACACCGTGGAGCGCTACCGCCAGTAGGCCGCCCTCGGGCGCCGCCGGCGAGGTCACGCCGGCGGCAGGCCCCTGCTGACACCAGCGAGTCGTCAGGCCGGAGACACCCTCCGAGCTGGGCGCCGGTACGGCGGCTGCTCGAGCGCCGGCCGGGTGGGCAGGGGCGGGATCGGCAGCGAGCGCTGCCTGCCGGCAGCCAGCTCGACGCGCTGGTCGTAGTGCTGGAACTGCACGGCCTCGCCGTCCTCCCAGCGGTACCTGGCGTGGTGAGCATCGATGTCCAGCGACAGCTTGCCGTCGCGCCAGAAGATGGTGAAGCCAAGGCGGCGCAGCGCCGCCGGCAACCGCGGCCGGAACAGGAGCCCCGGACCGTGGTCGCGCATCCCGCCGAAGCCGTAGACCGCACCGAGCCACGCCCCCGCCAGCGCCGCCATGTGCAGACCGTCGGCGGTGTTGTGCTCGAGGTCGTGGAGGTCCATGAGTGACGCCTCACCCCAGTAGTCGTAGGCGAGGTCGAGGTGTCCGGTCTCGGCTGCGACGATGCACTGCACGGCAGCGGACAGGGACGAGTCCCGTACCGTCAGCGGCTCGTAGTAGGCGAAGTCGGCTTCCTTCTGTGCCGGCGTGAACGCGTCCCCGCACACCCACAGGGCCATCACGAGGTCGGCCTGCTTCACGACCTGCTTGCGGTACAGCTGCAGGTAGGGGTAGTGGAGCAGCAGCGGGTACTCGTCGGGGGACGTCGTCGCGAAGTCCCAGCGCTCGTAGGCGGTGAACTGCTCGTCTTGTGGGTGCACGCCGTTTTCGGGGTCCCAGGGGATGCGCATGGAGTCCGCTGCCCGGCTCCACGACGCCAGCTCCTCCTCCTCCTCGACCTCCTCGGCGGCACGACGCCGGGAGCCGCCCACACCCACGCCACCGCCGGCGCCGCCACCACCACCGCCACGCCACCGCCGCACGGCCGCCACGGCGCAGCGCAGGTTCCGCTGGGCCATCAGGTTGGTGTACACGTTGTTGTCGCCGAGGGCGCTGTACTCGTCCGGTCCGGTGACGCCGTCGATGCGGAACTCGCCCCCCTCGTCGAAGAAGCCGAGTGACATCCAAAGCCGGGCCGTCTCGACGTACAGCTCGGTGGCGGTGTCACGCTCGAAGTCGTCGTCCCCGGTCGCCTCGACGTAGCGGCGTGCCGCGTCGGCGATGTCGGCGTTGACGTGGAACGCCGCCGAACCAGCCGGCCAGTAGGCGCCGCACTCCTCGCCTCCGATCGTCCGCCACGGGAATGCCGCCCCCTCCAGCCGCAGCGCCCTCGCCCGTTCACGGGCGGCGGGCAGGGTGGACTGACGCCACCGGAGCACCTCGGCCGCCGGCCTCGGCTCGGTGTAGGTGAGCACGGGCAGCACGAACGCCTCGGTGTCCCAGAAGACATGGCCGTCGTAGCCGGGCCCGGTGAGGCCCTTGGCCGGTATGGCCCGCTCCTCGGACCGGGCTCCGGACTGGAGGATCTGGAAGACGGCGAAGCGCACGGCCTGCTGGATCTCGGCGTCGCCATCGATGCGGACGTCCGAGCGGGACCAGAACAGGTCGAGGTATTCCCGTTGCTCGTCCAGCAGCCCCTCCCATCCCGTGTGGCGGGCGCCGGCCGCCGCCGCGCCGACCTGATCGCGCAGTGCCGGCACGGACCTCGTCGACGACCAGCCGTAGGTGAGGTACTTCACGATCCGCAAGGGCTGGCCCGGATCGACGGTGGCGATGAACGTCGTCCGCCCAACATCCTCGTACACGGTCGACTCGATGGAGAGGTCCTCGGGTCCCTCCGAGTGGTGCTCCATGTAGGCGGCGACGCGCAGACCGCTCCGCCGGGTCGTGTGCACGAGGTGCACGCCCCGGTCGTGGGCGCGGGCGTCCAGGGCTTCGAGCGGGCGGTCGAGGGCTGCAGCGACGCGGGGGTCACCGGTGCTTACCGGTACGTCCTCGTTGGCGACCAGCTCGGATTGCACGACGACCCGCAGCGGCTCATCGAGCGCCTCGACCACGTACTCGATGGCGACCACGGCCCGCTGCACGAGCGACACGAGCCTGGTCGAGTGGAGGCGGACAGCCGCACCACCAGGGGACCGCCACTGGGCGAGGCGCCGTAGGACGCCTTGGCGCAGGTCGAGCACCCGCTCGTGGTGCTGAAGCGTGCCGTAGCGGACGTCGAAGGGCTCGTCGTCGACGAGGAGGCGCAGGATCTTGCCGTTGGTGACGTCGACGACGGTCTGGCCGGCCTCGGGGTAGCCGTAGCCCGCCTCGGCGTAGGGCAGCGGGCGCATTTCGAAGACGCCGTTGAGATAGGTGCCTGGCATCCCGAACGGCTCGCCCTCGTCGAGGTTCCCCCGCAGGCCGATGTGACCGTTGGCGAGGGCGAAGACCGACTCGGTCTGGGCCAGGCGGTCGAGGCGGAGCCCGTCCTCGCGCACCTGCCAGGGGTCCGGGGCGAATTGCCGGTCCTGGCGCAGGTCCTTCCTGCTGCGGGTCACGGATCGAGCAGCTCGGACAGGTCCGACACCACGCGGGTGGCACCGTGGGCGGCGAGTGCGTCGCGCTGGCCGACCCGGTCGACGCCGATGACTGCGCCGAACCGGCCGGCACGTCCGGCTTCGACGCCGGCGAGGGCATCCTCGAACACCGCGGCAGCGGCGGGCTCGACGCCCAGGCGGCGGGCGGCCTCGAGGAACGTGTCGGGGGCCGGCTTGCCCGCCAGGTGCTGCTGTTCGGCGACGACGCCGTCGACGCGCACCTCGAGGTGGCGATCGAGTCCGGTCACGGCGGTGACCTCGGCGGTGTTGGCACTGGAGGACACCACCGCCGTGCGCATCCCGCCGGCCCGGGCGGCCTCGAGGTAGCGCCGCGACCCTTCGAACACGGCGACGCCGTCGCGGCGGATGAGGGCGAGGAGCAGCTCGTTCTTGCGGTTGCCGAGGCCTTGCACGGTCTCGGCGGAGGGCGTGTCGTCCTCCCGCCCCTCGGGCAGCCTGATGCCGCGGGAGGCGAGGAAGTCCCTGACGCCGGCCGCTCGCGGCTTGCCGTCGACGTAGCGGTCGTAGTCGTCGTGGATGTCGAAGGGGGAGAAAGTCCCCCCCGTGCGCGCCGACGTCTCTCGGAGGTAGTCGTCGAAGGTCGCCTTCCAGGCCCGGGCGTGCACCGACGCCGTGTCGGTCAACACACCATCGAGGTCGAACAGGCACGCGACGACCGGGTCGGGCAGGCCGAACACGGGGGCTCCCTACCCCCGGGCCGTGGCCGGCGAACCGTCGGCCGACAGGGCGAGGGCGGAGCGGGCGTGAGCTCGGTGCACAGGGGCTCGATTCGAGGCCGTGTGTGCACCGAGGTCGAGCGAACGCACCAGGCTGGCTACCAGTGCGCTGCCGAGGAGCGGCCCGAGCGGCGGGACCGGCGTCACCAGCGGGGATCCGCCGGCCGGCGGCGCGGCCCGGAAGGCCGCTAACGCAGCAGTTCCCTCGCGATCACGACCCGCTGGATCTGGTTGGTCCCCTCGTAGATCTGGGTGATCTTCGCGTCGCGCATCATACGCTCGAGGGGGAAGTCCTGGGTGTAGCCGTAGCCGCCGAGAAGCTGCACCGCGTCGGTGGTGACGGCCATGGCGGTGTCGCCGGCGAAGCACTTGGCGGCGGCGCCGGCCGCCGTCAGCTGCCCCTCGGGGTCCCCGTCGTCGATCAGTGCGCAGGCCCGGTAGGTCAGCATCCGGGCCGCCTCGGTGCGCATGGCCATGTCGGCGAGCATGAACTGCAGGCCCTGGAACTCGGCGATCGGCCGGCCAAATGCCTTGCGCTGCTTGACGTAAGCCGTGGCCTGGTCGAGGGCGCCCTGCGCGATCCCGACCGCCTGGGCGGCGATCGACGTGCGGCTCCGGTCGAGGGTGTGCATGGCCACCTTGAAGCCCTCGCCCTCCTCCCCCACCCGGTTGGCGGCGGGGACCCGGACACCGTCGAGGATCACCTCCCGCGTCGGGCTGCCGCGCATGCCGAGCTTCTTCTCCAGCTTGCCGAAGCGGAGGCCCCAGTCCCGTTCGACCACGAAGCACGACACGCCACTGGCGCCGGCGTCGGGGTCGGTCTTGGCGAACACGACGTACACGTCGGAGATGCCTGCGTTGCTGATCCAGTACTTCGAGCCGGACAGCACGTACTCGTCGCCGTCGCGCACGGCGCGGGCCTTCATGGCGGCGGCGTCACTGCCGGCGTCCGCCTCCGACAGGCAGTAGCTGGCCTGCGACTCCCCCCGGGCGATGGGCGGCAGGTACCTCGCCTTGACCTCCTCGGACGCCCAGTTGACGAGTGGCAGCGTCGAGAGGGCGTTGACGGCGAAGATGAGGCTCGTCGAGGCGCACACCCGCGCCAGCTCCTCGACGAGGATCGCCTGGGTCACGTGGTCGGCGCCGCTGCCGCCGTACGCCTCGGGGATGCCGAGGCCGGGCAGGTCCATCTCGACGCAGTCCTTGAAGTTGTCCCACGGGAACTCGCCGCTGGCGTCCACCTCCGCCGCGCGGGGAGCGATGCGATCCTCGGCGAGGGCACGCACGGCGGCACGGAACTCGTGCTGCTCGGGGGAGAGGTTCATCGGCTGCATGGGTCGATTCTCGCGCCGGCCCCGGCCACACGTAGCCTGGCCGGCCGTGCTCGCCCTCCTGTTCCCCGGCCAGGGCTCGCAGCGCGCCGGCATGGGCGCGCCCTGGCGGGACCATCCTTCGTGGGCGGTCGTCGAGCGTGTCAGCGAGGCGTCCGGGCGCGACGTCGGCGGGCTGCTGCTCGAGGCGGACGCCGAGACGCTGCGCCAGACGCGCAACGCCCAGCCGGCCACCTTCGCCCTGTCGCTCGTCATCCTGGACGCGGCGCGCGGCGCCGGCCTCTCTGACCGGGAAGTGGCGGCCGTCGCCGGCCACAGCCTCGGGGAGTACACCGCCCTGGTCGCCGCGGGAGCGCTCGGGGAAAGCGACGCCGCAGTCCTCGTCGTCGAGCGGGCCGGGGCGATGCAGGCCGCCGCCGAGGCGCGCCCGGGCACCATGGCCGCCGTGCTCGGCCTGGAACCACATCTCGTCGCCCGCGCCTGCGAGGACGTCGACGGCGCATGGGTCGCCAACGACAACGCTCCTGGCCAGATCGTCATCGCCGGCACGGTCGACGGCGTGTCAGCCGCCGGCAGGAGGGCGACGGAGCTCGGCGCCAAGCGGGTCATGGCCCTTCCGGTGGGCGGCGCCTTCCACTCGCCGCTCATGGCCGCGGCGCAGGAGCGTTTGGAGCGCGCCATCGCCGCAGCGGCATTCCTGCCCGCCGCGAGGCCGGTCGTGACCAATGTGGACGGGGCGGCTCACGGGGAGGACTTTCCCTCCCTGCTCGCCACGCAGCTGGCCGCCCCGGTCCGCTGGCGCGAGTCGTTGCTCACCATGCGCCGCCTGGGAGCCGGCACCTTCGTCGAGCTCGGGCCGGGCGGCGAGCTGTCGGGCATGGTCAGGCGCACCGTCGACGGCGCCCGGCGGGTCACGATCAACGCGCCCGGCGACCTCGCCCGGCTACAGCTCTAGGAATCTCCTCCACTCCCCGATGCGCTCGGCCACCTGCGCCGGCGTCAGGCGGATGGCCTCGTCGGCGACGGCGTCGGCCACAGCCCGCTGGTGCCAGTAGTCGTGGGCGGCGCCTCGCATCGCCGGGGTGCGGGCAGCGACGAGGTCATCCGGTGGTTGCCCCATGTACCCCCACAGGGTGTAGGCCCACTGGAAGTCGTGGATGACGGGCGCCCGGCCGTACGTCGCCGCCCGGCGGGCGCCGCACGCGAAGCAGCCCGCAACGACGTCGTGGATGTCCTCCCCTTCGGGCACGGCCAGGCGGGGCTCGAGGCGCTTGGCGAGCTTGAGGCCGTAGCCGAGGTCCGGGCCGGCGGCGCCCAAGCGGTCACCCGCCGGGGGCGTCAGCTCGAGCAGCTCGCCGGGGCGGACCTGGCGCCAGGCACCTGGGACGTTGAGGCGCTCGGAGGGCCGGACCCGATCGCTCGGCCGGACCGGGACGTAGTCCGGTTGCGTCACGGCCGCCCAGTCTGGCCAGTGTCGCCGGCGTGCAGCAAGCCGAGCACGACCGAGTCCTCGAGCGCCGCCCACGACGCCTCGATCACGTTGGGGGACACGCCTGTCGTCGTCCAGGTCCTCTCCCCGTCCGTGCTGTCGACGAGCACCCGTGTGACCGCCTCCGTGCCGCGCGCCGTGTCGAGCACCCGCACCTTGTAGTCGGTGAGGTGGATGTGTGACAGCGCCGGGTGGGCCGGGCCGATCGCCTTGCGGAGGGCGGCGTCGAGGGCGTTGACCGGTCCGTTCCCCTCGGCGGTGGCGAGCACCCGCTCGTCGCCGACGTGCAGCTTGACGGTGGCCTCGGTGACGAAGCTGCCGTCCTCCCTGAGATCGGTGATCACGCGGTGCGACTCCAGCCGGAAGAACGGCTGCTTCCAGCCCGCCGCCTGCCGCAGCAGCAGCTCGAGGGAGCCGTCCGCCACCTCGAAGTGGAACCCGCCGTGCTCGAGCTGCTTGAGGCGCTCCACCACGTCGCCGAGGACGGCCTCGGGCAGGGCGAGGCCGAGCTCCTCCGCCTTCAGCGCCACCGTCGAACGCCCCGCCATCTCCGACACCACGAACCTCGTCCCGTTGCCTACCGCCTCAGGGGCGACATGCTCGTACGCCCCCGGCTGGCGGGCGATCGCGCTGGTGTGCAGGCCGGCCTTGTGAGCGAACGCCGACACGCCGACGAAGGGCTGGTGGGGGTCGGGGGCCACGTTGACAACCTCGGCGATGTGGTGGGCCACGGCGGTGAGCCGGCCCAACCGCTCGCGGGGGATCGTCTCCACCCCCATCTTCACGGTGAGATCCGGGACGACGGCGGCGAGGTCGGCGTTGCCTGTGCGTTCGCCGTACCCGTTGACGCAGCCCTGCACATGGGTGGCACCCTGGCGGACGGCAGCCAGCGAGTTGGCGACGGCGCACCCGGAGTCGTTGTGGAAGTGGCCGCCGAGGGTGATGCCTACTCGGTCACGTACAGCCCCAACGATCGCCTCGACCTCGAACGGCAGGCTGCCGCCGTTGGTGTCGCAGAGCACGACCGCCTCGGCGCCGGCCTCCTCGGCGGCGAGCAGCACGTCGAGCGGGAAGCGGGGATGGTCGCGGTGGCCGTCGAAGAAGTGTTCGGCGTCGACGAACACCCGGCGCCCCTCCGACCTGAGGTAGGCGACGGAGTCGGCGACCATGTCGATCGCCTCTGTGAGGGAGGTGCGGAGGGTCTCGGTGACATGCCAGCGCGCCGACTTCGCCACGAGGCACACGACCGGTGTGGCCGCCGCGAGCAGGTCGGCGAGCACCGGATCGGTCTCGGCCCGCCCACCGGCCTTGCGGGTCGAGCCAAAGGCAACGAGCGTGGCGTGGTGGAGCCGCAGCTCACCGGCCGCGGCCCGGCGGAAGAACTCGGCATCCTTGGGGTTGGCTCCCGGCCAGCCGCCTTCTATGTACGCGACACCCAGGTGGTCGAGCTGCTCGGCAACCCGCAGCTTGTCGTCGACGGTGAGCGACAGACCCTCCTGCTGCGAGCCGTCCCGCAGGGTCGTGTCGTAGATGTCGACCGACTCGGGCAGCTCCCGGGGCAGCCCGTGGCCGCCGGGAGGGATGCGGGGGGGGATCCCCCGCATGTCAGCGGACATGCTCGTTCCAGTCCTTGTAGCGGTCCACCTTCGCGTGGACGACCTCCCCGTACAGCTCCTGGAGGCGCCTCGTGATCGGCCCCGGCCTGCCGTCCCCGACGTCACGGTCGTCGACCGAGCTGATCGGGACGACCTCCGCCGCTGTGCCGGTGAGGAACGCCTCGTCGGCGACGTACAGGTCCGAGCGCAGGATGTTCTCCGTGCCGACCTCGTAGCCGAGGTCCCGGGCAAGGGTGAGCACCGTGTCCTGGGTGATGCCTTCGAGGGCGCCGGCCGACAGCGGCGGCGTGACGATCCGACCGCCCCGCACGACGAAGAGGTTCTCGCCGGTGCACTCCGACACGTACCCCTGCGGGGACAGCAGGATGGCCTCGTCGTAGCCTGCCTTGATCGCCTCGATCTTGGCCATCGAGCTGTTGATGTACATGCCCGTGCCCTTGGCGGCCGGCGGGATGGCGTTGGGAGCGTGGCGCTGCCAGGAGCTGATCTTCATGCGAACGCCGCGCGCCATCCCCTCCTCACCGAGGTAGGCACCCCACGGCCACACCGCGATCGACACCTGCACCGGCGCTGTCAGCGGGTTGAGGCCCATCTCCCCGTAGCCGAGGTAGACGAGCGGCCGGATGTAGCACTGGTCGAGCCCGTTGACCGCCACCGTCTGCTTGGTGGCCGTCACGATCTCCTCGGCGCTGAACGGGACGTCGATCATGAAGATGTGGGCGGAGCGGAACAGCCGCCGGACGTGGTCGTGCAGGCGGAAGACCGCCGGGCCCTCGTCGGTGGCGTAGGCCCGGATGCCCTCGAAGACGCCGCAGCCGTAGTGCAGCGAGTGGGTGAGCACGTGGATGCGGGCGTCGTCCCAGTCGACGAGCTCGCCGTCCATCCAGATCTTCTCTGTAGGGGTGATGGGCATCTCGCTGCAGCCTTTCTTCGTTCTCCGAACTTCGGGCTCTACAACCGTCGGGTGATGGCGGCGCCGGTCTCGCCCGTGGAGCGGCCCGGCTGGGCCGGCGTGGCCTCCACGGCTTTGGTGATGCGCGCCGCGACCTCCGTGTCGCCGAGGAAGTCGAGCATCATCGCCGCCGACACCACGGCGGCGGTCGGGTCGGCGGTGCCGCTGCCGGCGATGTCCGGGGCCGAACCGTGCACCGGCTCGAACAGCGACGGCCCGCTGCGCTCCGGGTTGAGGTTGGCCGACGCTGCCCGCCCGATGCCGCCGGCGACCGCGCCGGCGAGATCGGTGAGGATGTCGCCGAAGAGGTTGTCGGTGACGATGACGTCGTAGCGCGAGGGGGACGCCACCATGTGGATGCAGGCGGCGTCGACATGGTTGTAGGCGGTGGTGACGTCGGAGTGCCGGGCGGCGAGATCGTCGAAGGTCCGCTGCCACAGGTCGCCGGCGAAGGACAGCACGTTGGTCTTGTGGACCAGCGTGAGGTGGCGGCGGACCCGGCTGCGGGCCAGCTCGAAGGCAAAGCGCATGCAGCGCTCCACCCCGAAGCGCGTGTTGACCGACCCCTGGGTGGCGACCTCTGCAGGGGTGCCCTTGCGCAGGAAACCGCCCTCGCCGGCGTAGGCGCCCTCGGTGTTCTCGCGCACGACGGCCACGTCGAGCGGCTCCCCGGAGCCGGCGGCGGCGTCGGCACGGAACGGCCGCAGGTTGACGTAGAGGTCCAGGGCGAAGCGCAGCCGCAGCAGGAGCCCCCGCTCGAGCACCCCGGGCGGGACCTCAGGCGTGCCGATGGCGCCGAGCAGGATGGCGTCGAAGCCCCTCAGCTCCTCGAGGACGCTCGCAGGCAGCACCTCGCCGGTGGCCAGGTAGCGCCGGCCGCCGAGGTCGTAGTCGACGGTTTCGAGCTCGGCGCCGGCGGCTCGTGCGACATCCAGCGCTACGGGGACGACCTCGGTGCCGATGCCGTCGCCGGGGATGACTGCGATGCGGTGGGTGCTCATCTTGTTCACCTCGGGTCGTTCACCTCGGGTCGTTCACCTCGGGTCGTTCACCTGGGGTCGTTCACTGGGGTGGGCGGGAGCCGGGCGGGAAGCGCCCGGACAGACGACGACCGCCCCCTCGGGGACGGTCGGCAGGCACACCGGCGGCAGCGCCGGTGTGCTACACGATGATTACCCGCGGGTGGATGACATGGGAGTGGGTGGCGGGCGTCACCCTCCAAGTGTCGTTCATGCCGGGTCCGGGCGTCAACCGGCGGACGAGTAGCCTCGGCGCTCATGGCCGAGACGCAACTGACGCGCGAGACCTACGAGCGCCTCCAGGCGGAGCTCGAGGATCTGAGGACCCGGGGACGCGTCGAGATCGCCCGTGCCATCGAAGCTGCCCGCGCCCTCGGCGACCTGTCCGAGAACGGTGACTACCACGCCGCCAAGGACAGCCAGGGGAAGATGGAGCTGCGCATCCGCCAGCTGGAAGCCATGCTCGACGGCGCCGAGATCGTCGACTCCGACGCCGCCCCCGCCGACGGCGCCGTCCGCACCGGCGTCGTGGTCGCCCTGCGCTACGCCGGCGACGACGACGTAGAGCAGTTCCTGATCGGCTCGATCGAGGAACGCCGGGAGGGGGTTTCGGTGGTTTCCCCCAACTCGCCGCTCGGCCAGGTGCTGATCGGGAAGCGGAAGGGCGACACGGTCGCCTACGACGCTCCGAGCGGGCAGCTGGAGGTGGAGATCGTCGAAGTCGGCGTCTGAATCATCCAAGTCGGAACCTGGACCGTCGAAGTCGGCATCCGAGCGACCGCCGCCGTACCCGTGCTGACCGACGCCGACCGGGTCCCCCTCGCCGCCCGGGCGTGGATCGCCGACGGGGTGCGAGGCGCCCTCGTCGCCGCCGATGGCACCATCGACTGGTACTGCCCGGCGAGCTTCGGCGGGCCGCCGGCACTGTGGCGGTTGCTCGACCCCGGCGGGGCCGCGGTGCGGGTCGGGCCCGTCCGGGAGGGCACCGGCTCCGGCCGGAGGCTGCCGCCCGGCTCGCAGCGCTACGTCGGCGATTCCCTCGTGGCCGAGACGGTCCTGCGGACCGGTACCGGGCAGGCGGTGCAGGTCCTCGACGCCCTTGCCTGGACGGGGGCGTCGGCCAACCGGACCCTCCCGACAGGACGGGTCGTCAGGATCGCGACGGCGCTCGCCGGCCCGGTGGAGATCGAAGGCGAGGTGCTGCCGGGCGCCGGCGCCGGCCGGGTGGACGCCACATCGGAGGTCGTGGCGTGGGGGTCGCTGGTGGTGCGGGCAGGTGTGGCGTTCGTGCCAGCGCCGCTCGGCCGGGACCGCCCCCGGTGGCGGGCGGTGCACCGCCTCGAGCCCGGCGAGTCGCTGGTCGTCACCGTCGACGACCGCCACTCGGTCGCCCCGACGCTGTCGGTCGGCGCCGCCCGCCGGCTGGTCGACGACACCGTCGTCGCGTGGCAGAGCTGGCTCGCCCCGCTCATGTACTTGTCGCCCTGCTGCTGCAGCGTCGCCAGCGCGCCCTGCACGGTGTCCTTGCCGGTGACCGCGTCGAACCACGCCGCGTCCAGCGCCGCCATCACCCCCTGGGTCCGGTAATCCTCCAGCGTCGCATCGCGCAGCTCGGCGCCGGGGTTGCGCCAGGAGATCGCGAACACGGTGTAGCCCTGCCCGACCAGATAGCGGATCAGCGAGTTGTGCGGCGAAAGATCGAGAATGTAATATTTCATGATCCAGGCCGGGATGATCAGCACCGGCTCCCCCCGCACCGCGGCCGTCG
>JAJZJY010000054.1 GCA_021809885.1 Actinomycetes bacterium | reverse complement strand
CGGGAGGCGGCGGAGACCGTTGCCCGTCGCCTCGTGGCAGCCGTCATCCGCGTGCCGGCCAAGGCGGGGGCGGGCGGGAAGCTCTTCGGCTCGGTCACCGCCGCAGACATCGCCGAGGCCGTGGCCGCCCAGTCCGACGTCGAGATCGACCGCCGCCGCCTGCGGCTCGACGAGCCGATCAAGATGCTCGGCACCCATGAGGTGCCCGCCAAGCTCCACGCCGACGTGGAGTTCCGGATCACGGTCGACGTCGTCAAGGCCTGATTGGGCCGACCCGCACACCCCGGGGCCGACCCAGCCGGCAGGCAGCACCAGTTGGGACACACCGGCAGCGCCGGCTCCGGCCGGCGCTGCCGCGCGTCTCGGGCCCGGTCCCGGTCTCAGCCCACTCGTAGTATTCGAACGTGTGTTCGGCCATCCGACTCCCATCCGTCCGTCCCCAGGCGGCACGCGGCCTGTCCACAAGCTGTCCACAGGATGTCCACCCGATCGGACCGACAATCAACACCGTCTTCCCTCTGGCAACCCACAGCGCCCACGGGCAAAGGTGCACCTCCGATGGTCCAGTCGCTCGATGACGCCCGGCGTCGCAACCAGGCCGTCCTCCGGGTGCCGCCACACAACCTGCAGGCAGAGCAGTCGCTCCTCGGCGCCATGCTCCTGTCACGGGACGCGATCGCGGCCGCGGTGGAGACCTGCGGGGCGGAGGACTTCTACAAGCCGGCACACGGGCACGTGTTCGAAGCGATCACCACCCTCTACAGCCAGGGCGAGCCAGTGGACCCGCTCACCGTCGCTGACGTGCTCGCCCGGGCGGGACTGCTGGAGGCAATCGGCGGCCTGCCCTCCCTCACCGCCCTGCAGGCCGACACCCCGGCGACCGCCAACGCCGGCCGCTACGCGCGCATCGTCGAGGAGCATGCCCTGCTCCGGCGGCTCATCGGCGTCGCCGGGGAGATCGCCGAGCTCGGCTACAGCGTTCCCGACGACGTCGCCGCGACCGTTGACCGGGCGGAGTCGTTGGTGTTCCAGATCGCCGAGCGCCGCGTCACTGACTCCCTCAAGCCGCTCAAGGTCCTGCTCGAGGAGAGCCTCGACCGCCTCTCCGCACTCTTCAGCCGCCAGGAGACGATCACCGGCGTGCCGACGGGATACCGCGACCTCGACGAGCACCTCTCGGGCCTCCAGCCGTCGGCGCTGACGATCGTCGGCGCCCGCCCAGCCATGGGCAAGGCACTCGCCCTCGACACCCCGATCCCCACGCCGGCGGGCTGGGCCACGATGGGCGACCTCGCCGTCGACGACGAGGTCCTCGATCGGACGGGGCGTCCCTGCCGGGTCGCCTACCTGTCTCCCATCCGTACCGATCGGAGTTGCTACCGGGTGGAGTTCGACGACGGCTCCTGCATCGTCGCCGACGCCGATCACCAGTGGCTCGTGTGGGCCTCGACGGGGCACGACACCGTCCCCGGGCACGACACCGGCTCGGACCCCGCCCCCCGGGTAGTCACCACCGCAGAGATGCTCGCCGCCGGGCTACTCGCCGCCGGCGAGCGGCCGAGGTGGGCCGTCCGACTGGCCGCTCCACTCGACCTGCCGGAGCTCGCCCTGCCCCTCGACCCCTACCTCCTCGGCAGGCAGTTGGGCGAGCCGGCGGATCGCGCCGGACAGCCGGGCGTCGCTTGCACCCACGGCGACCTCGATGGCGAGATGCCGGCGCGCATCCCTTCGCTCTACCTCCGCTCCTCGACGGCGCAGCGCCGCGAGTTGCTTCAGGGCATCGTGGAGACCGCCGGGACGATGGGCGGTAGCGGTGAGGTGGAGGTCTGCGTGGACGACGAGATCGTGGCCTGCCAGGTGCGGGAGCTCGTCTGCAGCCTCGGACTCGGGCCCGGAGCGGTCCGCCGCCCCTCGGTCACCGTCGGCGGCGGGCGCAGGAGCGGAGGATGGGCACTCAGCTGGCCGGCGGAGGCGGCAGCGGCGGCGGGTGGCCGTGCCATCCGGGCGATCACGCCTGTGCCATCCGTGCCGGTGCGCTGCATCACCGTCGACTCGCCCAGCCACCTCTACCTGGCCGGCGAATCGATGATCCCGACGCACAACACGGCCTTCGCCCTCGGCATCGCCGCCCACGCGTCCATGGTCGCCAGGGTGCCGACGCTGGTCTTCTCCCTGGAGATGAGCCACGCTGAGCTCACCCAACGGCTGCTCGTGTCCGAGGCGCGGGTCCATGGCAACCGCATCCGCAACGGGCAGCTCCACGAGTCCGACTGGCCCAAGATCAGCAACGCCATCGGCCGCCTCGGCGAAGCACCCCTCTTCATCGACGACAACCCGAACGTCACCGTCATGGAGGTGCGGGCGAAGGCGCGCCGGATGAAGGCCAAGGACGGACTCGGGCTGATCCTCGTCGACTACCTCCAGCTGATGACCGGGCGGTCATCAGCCGAGAACCGCCAGGTCGAGGTCTCGGAGATCTCCCGGGGACTCAAGATCCTCGCCCGTGAGCTCGAGGTGCCGGTGGTGGCACTGTCGCAGCTGTCACGCACCCTGGAGAGCCGGGCCGACAAGCGGCCCATCCTGGCGGATCTCCGTGAGTCCGGATCCCTGGAGCAGGACGCGGACGTGGTGCTGTTCCTCTACCGGGACGAGATGTACAACTCCGACTCGGCCGACAGGGGAACGGCGGAGGTCATCGTCGCCAAGCACAGGAACGGTCCGACAGGCAAGCTCAGCCTTGCCTTCCTCGACCACTACACGCGCTTCGCCGACATGGCGCGGGTATGAGCGGTCGGCGCTGAGCGACGCGGCCTCGGTCACGTGCTGCGTGCTGCGTGCTGCGTGCTGCCCCAGGCCGCACGAGCTCTCAGGCATCCGGAAGAACCAGCACAGACCGGCAACAGGCCGGCGCTGCTCGGGTTGTTTGGGCAGTAGACCGCGATAATCGCAGACAACTGCCCAAACAACGCGAGGGACGCACCGCTGACTTCCGCCCAGGGTCTACACGTCCCGTTCAGCGGCCTTCTCCGCTCCCGTACGGTTGCGCCAGCCTCACCCGCCGAGCAGAGCGGCTAGCAGCCCCGAGCGGATGTCACCGCGACACTCGGGACGCCGGAAGCGGCACCCCCGCGGCGGTGGTACGGTGCTCGGACCGCTTCCGACCGGTGCTCGGCGGAAGGGCGGTGGACGGCACCTTCCCAGGGCCCAACGGTGCCGCCTCGGCAAGTTGGACCCGCCGTTCTCCACAACGTGTGGACCGTGCTGTGGACAAGCTGGTGGGAGGCGACGGCAGGACGTGAGTACAGCAGGGCAGCAGCTATGGACGAGCTGTATGCAACAGCTGCGGGGACAGGTGACCGAAGGGACCTGGCAGCCGTGGTTCGCCGGAATCCGCCCGGTCGGCTTCGACGGGGAGACGCTCCTGCTCGCCGTCCCGAGCTCGGTGGTGCGGGACCGCCTCGAGGAGCGCTACCTGCAGCTCATCGAGGGCTCTGCGTCCGACGTCGCCGGCCACGCCGTGGCGGTGCAGTTCCGTGTCGACCCGACCGCTCCGGCGCACATCTCGGACAACCACCACGCCACCGAGGGTGGGGGGGCGCTGCGCCTCTCCGAGCCGGATGGCGACGGGTACGCGACCTCCGGCGCCGCCCACCCCTCCGGCGCTGCCCACCCCTCCGGCGCCTCCCGCCGCCCGGGAGCCCGCAACGGCGCCGGCACAACGGGGTCGGCCAGGGCCTACGACCTGCCGTCGCTGAACCCCCGCTACACCTTCGACGCCTTCGTGATCGGTGCGTCCAACCGCTTCGCCCACGCTGCGGCCCAGCGGGTGGCGGAGATGCCGGCCGCCTCGTACAACCCGCTTTTCATCCACGGGGACTCGGGGCTGGGTAAGACCCACCTGCTGCATGCCATCGGCCACTACGTCATCGAGAACTTCCCCGGCCGGCGTGTGCGCTACGTGTCCACCGAGACGTTCATGAACGACTTCGTCGAGGCGATCCGCAACAGCAGCCAGGGCACGTTCAAGCGCCGCTACCGAGACTCCGACGTGCTGCTCGTCGACGACATCCAGTTCATGGAGGGCAAGGAGGGGCTCCAGGAGGAGTTCTTCCACACCTTCAACACGCTCTACGAGGGCTCCAAGCAGATCGTGCTGTCCTCCGACCGTCACCCGCGCTCGATCGCGACGCTCGAGGACCGCCTCCGGAGTCGCTTCGAGTGGGGGCTCACGACCGATGTCCAACCCCCGGAGCTCGAGACGCGACTCGCCATCCTGCGCAAGAAGGCCGAGACAGAGCGCACCCCCATCCCCGACGACGTCCTCGAGCTGATCGCCACCAACGTGCGGGACAACATCCGGGAGCTGGAAGGAGCGCTCATCCGGGTGTCGGCCTTCGCCAGCCTCAACCGCCAGACGATCACCCGTGAGACAGCCGAGACCGTGCTTGCCGACATCCTCGACGCCGGCCGTCCCCGCCAGATCACCCCGGCGATCATCCTCGAGGCGGTGTCGGACGCGTTCGGGTTCAGCTTGGAGGAGCTGATCAGCCCCAAGCGCCAGCGGCCACTCGTGCGGGCCCGCCAGATCGGGATGTACCTGTTCCGGGATCTGACGGAGTACAGCTACCCGGCCATAGGGCGGGAGTTCGGTGGGCGGGACCACACGACGGTCATCCACGCCGTCGAGAAGATCACGACGTTCATGAAGGAGGACCGCCAGACCTACGAACAGGTCACGGATCTCCTCGCCAAGCTCCGCGGCAGCTGACATGTCGCCTCGCGCCCTCCCCCTCAGTGGACCAGCATGTCGACGTCATGTGTCGGGGTGTTGTGATTCCGGGGGACGCTGCCGGGTGTGTCCACAGGACATCAACGAGACCGTCGCCGGGCTGTGGGATGCTGGGGACGACATCGCGCGCCACCGGACCCGGTTCACCAGCCGCGATGTCCTGTCGTCCACAATCCCCAGGACCTACAACCACTGCTACCTGTCTTTCCAATCAGAAGAGTTGAAGTAGGAGCGCTGCGGTGAAGCTGCGATGCGAGCGTGATGTCCTCGTCGAGGCCCTCTCCACTGCCGGGCGGGCCACCGCCGGGCGGAGCGGGGCCCTACCGGTGCTGTCGGGGGTCCGGCTGGAGACCCGGGCCGACACCCTGACCGCTACGGGCACCGACCTGGACCTGACGATCGCCACCCACGCGACCGTCACCGGCCTCGACGACGGGGTCGTGGTGGCCCCTGGCCGGCTCGTGACCGACATCGTCAGGGCTCTCGACCCTGGCGCGGTGACCCTCGAGGCCGAGGACGACGACCTGCGCATCGCCTCCGGCCGTTCGCAGTTCAGCGTCCGCACCCACCCCGTCGGGGACTTCCCCCACCTGCCAGCACCGAGCGGGGACAGCGTCACGCTCCCGGTCGAGGGCCTGGCGGAGGCCCTCCGCCAGGTGGTCCGGGCGGCGTCGAGCGAGGACTCCCGCCCGATCCTCACTGGGGTGCTGATGGCCGCCGAGGAGGGCGGCCTGCGCCTCGTGTCCACCGACTCCTACCGCCTTGCCGTGCGTGACCTGGCCGGCGTCGGCGTGCTTGGCGCCGACCAGAAGGTGTTGGTGCCTTCCCGGGCGCTCAACGAGCTGGGCCGGCTGCTGGCCGGCGCCGGGGAGGTGTCGCTGCGCCTCGGTGCGCACGACGCTACCTTCAGCACCGGCCCCGTGTCGCTCACCACCCGCCTCATCGAGGGGGAGTTCCCCAACTACCGCCAGCTGATCCCTCCCTCCTACCCCAACCGCCTCACCGTCGGCAGGGAGGCGCTGCTCGAGGCGGCCCGCCGGGTGAAGCTCCTCGCCCGCGACCCGGTCACGCCGGTGCGCATCGCGCTGGCGGCCGAGGGCATCCAGCTGCAGGTCATCACACCCGATTGGGGGCAGGCGAGCGAGGACGTGGACGCCAAGTACGAGGGGGCGGAGATGACGGTGGCGTTCAACCCGCAGTACCTAATCGACGGGCTGGAGGCGGTCAGCGGCGACGAAGTCGTGCTGTCGACGCTCGACACGTTGAAGCCGGCGACGCTGCGTGCCGTAGAGGGCGACAACTACCTGTACCTGCTGATGCCGGTGCGGGTGTCCTGAGCCCTCGTGGAGCTCGAGCACCTCTGGATCACCGACTTCCGCAACTACGCCACTGCCGACCTCGAGCCAGCACCGGCAGGTCTCACCGTGGTTGTCGGGGGCAACGGCGAGGGCAAGACCAACCTCCTGGAGGCGGTGGGGGTCCTGGCGACACTGCGCTCCTTCCGGGGGGCGCCGGGTGAGGCGCTGGTGCGTGCCGGCGCCGAAGCAGGCGTGGTGCGGGCCGAGGGGCGCCGCGACGGCCGGCTGCTGCTCATCGAGGCGGAGCTCCACCGCAGCGGGCGCGACCGGGTGCAGGTCAACCGGCAGCCCCTCCGGCGGGCAAAGGACCTGCTCGGAGCCTTGCAGGTCACCGTTTTCTCGCCCGACGACCTCGACCTGGTCAAGGGAGGCCCGGCGTCGCGGCGCCGTTACCTCGACGAGTTGCTCGTGTCTCTCCACCCCCGCCACGACGCCACCCAGGCCGAGATCGAACGTGTCCTGCGCCAGCGCAACGCGTTGCTCCGCCAGGCCGGTGGGCGGGCGACGCCCGAGGTGGTCGCCACCCTCGACGTGTGGGACGCCAAGTTTGCTGCCGCCGGGGAGGCGCTCACCGCCGCCCGCCTCGGTCTCATCGCTGCGCTCCAGCCGCTCGTGACGGACGCCTACGCCCGGGTCGCCGCCGCCACCCGCCTGCGCGGGGGCCCCACCACGGTCGGTCTCGCCCACCAGGCCAGCTGGCAGGGGTCGTTGGCGGAGGCGCTCGTTGCTGCCCGCCCGGAGGACCTGCGGAGGGGCATGACGACCGTGGGTCCGCACCGCGACGAGCTCGGCTGCTGGATCGGGGACCTGCCGGCCCGCACGCACGCCTCCCAGGGGGAGCAGCGGACGCTTGCCCTCGGCCTGCGTCTCGGGGGCCACCGCCTCGTGGCCGCCCGGGTCGGGTCGCCGCCGATCCTCCTGCTCGACGATGTGTTCTCCGAGCTCGACGACGACCGCAGCGCCGCCCTGCTCGACGCCCTGCCGGCCGGCCAGGCGATCCTCACGACCGCCGGCCTCCCCCCTCCCGCCACCCGCCCCGCCCGGGTGGTGCGCGTCGAGGGTGGCAAGCTCCTGCCGTGACCTGGCAGCCCTTCCCCCCCCCGGCCCCGTCGATCGAGCCCCGTCCGGTCTCGGCGTCCCTCGGCCGCCTGTCGGAGGGCCTCGGGCTCGGCCGTCCCGAGCTGCTCACGTCGGTCTTCGCCCGCTGGGAGGAGCTCGTCGGACCGGACATTGCCGCTCATGCCACGCCGCGCATGCTGCGTGACGGCGTCCTCACGGTGGCGGTGGACCACCCGGCCTGGGCGGCCAGCCTGCGGCTGCTGGCCGGGGACATCCTCGGGCGCATCGACACCCTCGGGGGCGACCCGGTGAGCGAGCTCGTGGTGCGGGTCGTCGGGGCCGGGAGGGGCCGGCGCAGCGCCGGCTGACACACCCCAGCTGGTAGAATCCCATCGTTGCGTTTCTGGCTGCTGACCTGGACTTTTGGGGCGCGGGTCGGCGGTTGGATGCGCCCCACCCCCGCTAGCTGAGAGGTCCGCGCTCATGGCACTGCAAACGACGTTCGGGCCCGAGGACGTCGCCGCCTACACGGCCAAGGACATGGCGGTGCTCGAGGGCCTGGACCCCGTCCGCAAGCGCCCCGGTATGTACATCGGGTCGACCAGCCTGTCGGGACTCCACCACCTGGTGTGGGAGGTGGTGGACAATTCGGTCGACGAAGCCATGGCCGGCTTCTGCGACCGGATCGACGTGACGCTGCTCACGGACGGCGGCTGCCGGGTCGTCGACAACGGCCGGGGGATCCCGACCGACGTCAACCAGACCTACAAGCTGTCCGGCGTCGAGATCGCGCTGACCAAGCTGCACGGCGGCGGGAAGTTCGGAGGCAAGGGCTACAAGGTCTCCGGGGGCCTGCACGGCGTGGGCGTCTCGGTGGTCAACGCCCTGTCGCGCCGCCTGATCGTCGAGGTCGACCGCAACGACATCCGCTACCGCATGGAGTTCGCCGACGGCGGGCGGCCCCAGACCCGCCTGGAGGAGGTCGGCCCGTCACCGCGGGGCCGGCGGGGCACCGTCGTCACCTTCTGGCCGGACCCGAGGATCTTCGACGACGTCGAGCTCCGAGCCCAGACGATCCTCGAGCGGCTCCAGGTGTACGCCTTCTTGAACGCCGGCCTCGAGATCCGCTTCACCGACGAGCGCCCCGGCGGTCAGGCGCAGGTCTTCAAGTACGCCGGCGGCATCATCGACTTCGTCCGCTCACTCAACTCCTCCAAGGAGCCGCTGTTCAAGCGGGTCGGCTACTACGCCGACGAGGGCGATGAAGGTGCCGCAGAGATTGCCTTCCAGTGGAACACCGGCTATTACGAGGGCGTCCACGGCTACGCCAATGGCATCTCCACGGTCGAGGGTGGCATGCACATCGAGGGCTTCCGCACGGCCCTCACCTCGGTCGTCAACAAGTACGCCAAGGCCAAGAACCTGGTCAAGGACAAGGACCCGGGAATCCTCGGCGAGGACATCCGGGAGGGCCTGACGGCCATCGTCGCCGTGAAGCTGCGTGAGCCGCAGTTCGAGGGCCAGACCAAGGCCAAGCTGGGTAACGCGACGATCCGCTCGCTGGTGCAGCGGGTGACCAACGAGAAGCTGGCCGACTGGCTCGAGGAGCACCCCACCGAGGGTCGGGCGGTCGTCATGAAGTCCCTGCAGGCGGCCCGAGCCCGTGAGGCGGCCAAGAGCGCTCGCGATGCCACCCGCCGTAAGTCCGCACTCGAAGGCGCCGGGATGCCCGAGAAGCTACGGGACTGTGCGCGTGGCACGGGGCCGGAAGACGCGGAGTTGTTCATCGTCGAGGGGGATTCTGCCGCCGGGACGGCAATGGACGCTCGCAATCCGGTCACGCAAGCGCTGCTGCCCATCCGGGGAAAGATCCTGAACGTCGAGCGGGCCCGTGTCGACCGGATGCTCAAGAACACCGAGATCCAAGCGCTCATCACGGCGATCGGTGCAAGCATCGGCGAGGAGTTCGACGTCACCAAGGCTCGCTACCACAAGGTCTGCATCATGGCGGACGCCGACGTGGACGGCAGCCACATCCGCACGCTGTTGCTCACGTTCTTCTTCAGGCAGATGCGCCCGCTCGTCGAGGCGGGCTACGTGTACATCTGCCAGCCGCCGCTGTACTCGACCCTGGTAGGCAAGGAGAAGATGTACTTGAAGGACGACGCGGCCAAGGCCGTCTTCCTCGGGGAGCACCCGGCCCACAGACCCGAGTTCCAGCGCCTGAAGGGCCTGGGCGAGATGAACTACGACGATCTCGGCTTCACGACGATGGACCCTTCGACGAGGACTCTCCTGCAGGTCTCCGTCGAGGAGGCCGCCAAGGCCGACGAGGTCATGTCGATCCTCATGGGTGACGACGTCGAGGAGCGGAAGCGGTTCATCCAGACCAACGCCAAGGACGTGAGGTTCCTCGACATATGAGCGATCTCCCGCCGAGCGACCTCCCGCCGGGCGACCTCGACCTCGACCTCGTCGGCATCCAGCCGATCGAGCTCCAGGACGAGATGGAGCGCTCGTTCCTGGACTACGCGATGTCCGTCATCGTGAGCCGGGCACTGCCCGACGCCCGTGATGGCCTGAAGCCGGTGCACCGGCGGATCCTCTACGGCATGTGGGAGCTCAACGCCCGCGCCGACCGGCCTCGCCTCAAGTGTGCCCGTGTGAGCGGCGACGTCATGGGCCGCTACCACCCCCACGGTGACGCTGCGATATATGACGCGATGGTGCGGATGGCACAGCCGTTCAGCCTCCGCCACCCGCTCATCGACGGGCAGGGCAACTTCGGGTCTCCCGACGACGGCCCCGCTGCCGCCCGCTACACCGAGTGCCGGCTGTCGCCCCTGGCCCACAGGATGCTCGAAGGGATCGACGAAGAGACCGTCGATTTCGTGGACACCTACTCCGGGGAATTCCAGGAGCCAGTCGTCCTCCCGTCGCGCTTTCCCAACCTCCTCGTCAACGGTAGCCAGGGCATCGCCGTCGGGATGGCCACCAACATCCCGCCGCACAACCTGGGGGAGGTCGCCGACGCAGTCACGTTCCTCCTCGACCACCCCGACGCCAGCGTCGAGCAGCTCATGCACTTCGTGAAAGGCCCCGACTTCCCGACAGGCGGCCTGATCCTCGGGCGCGCCGGGATCCAGGACGCGTACAGGACGGGGCGGGGTTCGATCAAGATGCGGGCGCGCGCCGAGATCGTCGAGTCCAAGCGCGGCACGGCGATCGTGGTCACCGAGCTGCCCTACCAGGTAGGCCGGGCGCAGGTGCTCGGGAAGATCAGGGAGCTGGTCGAGAGCCGTGACATCGACGGCATCCGGGATCTCAACGACGGCTCCGCCAAGCAGCGGACCCGACTCGTCATCGATCTCAAGCGGGACGCCAACGCCAACGTCGTGCTCAACAACCTCTACAAGATGACCCCGCTGCAGACGAGCTTCGGGGTCAACATGGTCGCCCTCGTGGACGGCGTGCCCCGCACGCTCAACCTGCTGCAGGCGCTGCAGGCCTACGTCGACCACCAGCGCGACGTGATCCGCCGGCGCTCCGAGTTCCGGCTGCGCAAGGCGACGCAGCGCGCCCACATCGTCGAGGGCCTCATCAAGGCCCTCGACATGATCGACGCCATCATCGCCCTCATCCGGGGTTCGGAGGACCGGGCCGCTGCACGGGCCGGGCTCATGGCGGACCCGTTCGGCTTCACCGAGGTCCAGTCCGAGCACATCCTCGACATGACGTTGGCTCGCCTGACCCGCCTCGGCCGGGCCAACCTCGAGGAGGAGCTCGCGCAGCTACGGGCACAGATCACCGAGCTAGAGGCCATCCTCGGCGACGAAGGCGTGCTCCGGGGAGTCATCAAGGCCGAGCTCGGCGCCATCCGGAACGACTTCGCCACGGACCGGGTGGCGGAGATCACCTTCGATCCCGGCGACATGGGTGCCGAGGACCTCATCGACGACGAGGAGCTCGTCGTCACCATGACACGCGCCGGCTACGTCAAGGCTGTGCCAGCGTCGGCCTTCCGCACCCAGGCCCGCGGCGGCCGGGGCGTCGCCGGCACCCGCCTGCGCGACGAGGACTACGTCACCCGTGTCATCCACACCTCCGCCCACGCCCACCTGCTGTTCTTCTCCAACCTGGGCAAGGTGTACCGCCTGCGCGCCTACGACATCCCCGTTAAGGAACGCACCGCCCGCGGTACGGCAATCGTCAACCTCCTGCCGCTGGCGCCCGGCGAGCACGTCCAGACCCTGATCGACACCCGCGAGTTCCCCGCCGACCGGTTCCTGCTCTTCGCCACCCGCAGCGGCCAGGTCAAGAAGACCACCTTCTCCGAGTACGACAAGTCCCGCCGGGACGGCTTCATCGCCGTGAACCTGCGGGAGGGCGACGAGCTGGTGGGGGTCATCGTCACAGGCGGGTCCGACGACATCTTCATGGTGACGGCCGGCGGGATGGCGATCCGCTTCAGCGAGGAGGACGTCCGCCCGATGGGGAGGGACGCTGGCGGCGTTCGGGGTATGAACCTCCGCCAGGGAGACGAGGTCGTATCCGTCGACCTCGCCCGGGACGAAACAAGCATCTTGACCGCGACTGACGCCGGTTATGGCAAGCGCACCCAGCTCCACCACTTCCACCGGCAGGGGAGGGGGGGTCTCGGGGTGCGCGGCATCAGGCTGACCGCGCAGCGCGGGCGCGTCGTCGCTGCTTTCATGGTGGGACTCGACGACGAGATCCTCGTGATTTCCTCGGCGGGCGTGACCGTCCGGATGCCTGTCCGGGGGGTCTCGAGCCAGGGTCGCGACGCAACCGGCGTCCGGCTCGTCAGCCTCGACTCCGGCCAGGTGGTGGCGTCGGTGGCACCGGTGCTGGCCGTCGAGGAGGCGGAGGGGTGACCGAGTGGGGGGGGACGTGAGCGACCAGAGCGGGCCGGTGGTGGGGGAGGAGACCTCCCCCTTCCCCGCGCGGTACGGGCCGGTGGGCGGGGACGGCGAGCGGGAGGTGCTGGCGCCCCGCCCCGCCACTCGCGGGGCGCGCCGCCAGCGGTCGGTGGCCACAGCCGACGGGATGGCCTCTCCCCCGGTCGCCCGGAGTGCCATCGGGGCCCCCGGCGAGGCGTGGGCGCCGCCGGTCCCCGAGATCGG
>JAJZJY010000053.1 GCA_021809885.1 Actinomycetes bacterium | reverse complement strand
CGGTCGACGGCAAGGACCTGTTCTGGTGGGGGGCGCGCACGCCGGCCGCCCTGGCGCGCCTGCGGGCCGTCGTGGCGGCCCTGCCGTGAGCGGCCCGCTCACCGGCTACCGGGTCGTCGAGCTCGCCGGCATCGGCCCGGGGCCGTTCGCCGGGATGGTCCTGTCGGACCTCGGCGCAGAGGTCCTACGGGTCGACCGGGCCGGGTCCGTACGCCCCGGCGCCGGCGCGGATCCCACGGACGTGCTAGGCCGGGGCCGGCGCTCGGCCGGCGTCGACTTGAAGCACGCCGGTGGCCGGGAGGCCGTGCTGCGGCTCGCCTCGCAGGCGGATGTGCTCATCGAGGGCTTCCGCCCCGGCGTCGCCGAACGCCTCGGCGTCGGCCCCGGGGACTGCCTCGCCCGCAACCCCCGGCTCGTGTACGGCCGTATGACCGGTTGGGGCCAGGAGGGGCCGTACGCCGGCATGGCCGGGCACGACATCAACTACATCGCCCTCTCCGGCACGCTGTCGCTGATCGGCCGGGCCGGGCAGCCCCCGGTCCCTCCCGTGAACGTCGTCGGCGACTTCGGCGGCGGGGGCATGCTGCTGGCCGTCGGCGTCCTCGCCGCCCTGCTCGAGGCGTCGCGCTCGGGGCAGGGTCAGGTGGTCGACGCGGCGATGGTGGACGGTGCCGCTCTGCTGGCGGCCATGGTGTGGGGCCTCCACGCCGGCGGGACCTGGCACGAGCGGGGCACCAACCTGCTCGACACCGGCGCCTGGTACTACGAGGTGTACGAGACGTCCGACGGCGGCCACATCAGCCTCGGCTCCCTCGAGCCGCAGTTCCTCGCCGAGATGCTGCGCCTGACCGGCTTGGAGGACCCGCCCGACCCCGGCGACCGGGCGAAGTGGCCGGAGACCAAGGAGCGCCTCGCCGCCCTGATCCGCTCGCGCACCCGCGACGAATGGGCCCAGCTCCTGGAGGGCAGTGACGCATGCTTCGCCCCGGTGCTCGGGCTGGACGAGGCGCCGTCGCATCCCCACCACGCGGCGCGCGGCTCCTTCGTCGAGGTGGAAGGCGTCGTGCAGCCCGCCCCCGCCCCCCGCTTCAGCCGGACCCCCGGCGCCGTCGCCGGGCCGCCGGCCGCGCCCGGCCAGCACACCGACGCCGCCCTCACCGACTGGGGCTTCTCGGCGGAGGAGCTGGCGGCGCTCAGGCGGTCGGGGGCGATCGCCTGAACGCGCCGGCAATGGCCCGCAGCTGCACGGGCGCTGCGGCGCGCCAGAAGGCGGCGTCGTGGCCGCCGGGGGCGAACCACACGTGGTGCGGGAAGTGCATGTCGGCCACCAGCACGCGCGTGACCGGGTAGAACGGGTCGCTGGTGCCGCAGGCCACCGACACCGCCATGCCCTCGAGCCTGCCGAGGTGCGGCCACACGTCGTTGGCGTAGAAGTCGGCGGGGCTGTCGAACGCCCCCGGCGCCGTGTCGGCCGGGGCGAGCCACAGCGCCGGGCTGGCCACCGCCAGCGCCACGAAGTCGGCTCGCGCCACCTCCGCGGCGAGCAGGGCCCCGTAGCCTCCCATCGACCAGCCCATGAGCCCGCACGGCACCCCGCCGACGCGGCGGCGCACGAGCGGCAGGAACTCCCGCAGGAGCATGGCCTGGGCGTCGGTGCCGTTGGCCCGGCGGTGCCAGTAGCTGTCGTGGCCGCCGTCGACGCCGGCGACGGCGACGTGCAGGCCGACCGACGCCGCCGCGGCGGGGACGCCGAGGTCGAACGCCCAGCGGTGGTTGCCGCCGTAGCCGTTCAGGCAGACGAGCACGCCGGCCGGCTTGCCCGCCGGCAGCGAGATCGTCCATCCGACCCGGCCAGGCATGTACCGGCTGGCGAACGAGCCGCTCACCTCCTCGCCCCCCGAGCCCCCGCAGCCGGCCGCCAGCACCGCTGCGCCTGCGCCCAGCAGGAAGGCGCGGCGGGTGCGGGGGACGGCCGCCATGAACGTCGCCAGGATAGGACCTACGGCGGGCAGCGGATGGTTGCCTTCACTCCGAAGTCGTAGAACGTCTGCGTTGACGTCCCGCGCCGGGTGCTGGAGCCAAGGGCCTTGTCGTACTGGGACTGGGTCACGCTGAGGCGGACGATCAGCCCGCGGCCGTCGACGAGGACGACGATGCGGGGGGCCACCACCGTCATGCCGTCGAAGGTCGCCGTCGGCCGGCTGATCGTGTACACCCCAACCGGACGGCCCCCGAAGCTCGAGCGCCCGGCGTACCGGTACGTGCCGCCCGTGCCGCCGACCTCGGTCTCGAGGGGGGACAGGGCCGTGTTGGCGATGCCCTGGCGGCGCCAGCGTGTCAGGAACGGGTCCAGCAGGTGCTCCTGAGCCGGGTTGCGGGCCACCTCCCGCAGGTATTGGGAGTGCCCGCAGAGGATGTCCTCGGTGTAGGTGGGGATCGTGCCTCCGACCGGCGTGAGGCCCTCGCCGGGAGACAACGACTGCTCGGCTGGGATCCTGAAGTCGACCACCTCGTCGAGGACCCCGGGTCGGGCGATCCGGGCGGTGCCGGCGGCGATGGTGCGGGCCAGGGCGCGCCGGACCGCCGATGCCGGCGACGACGATCCGCACCCGGCGAGGGCGATGGCTGCGACGGTGAGGGCCGCAACGATCACCCCCGGTGAGCGGCTCACGGGTGACGAGCGTAGGGCAACTGCGGGTGGCGACCTGTGGCGGCTCGTCAGTCGCCGAGGACCACATCCCCGGTGGTGGGTCTTGGATCAGCGGGTGGCGAGGCGCTCGAGGAGCGACTCGATCACCTCGAGGCGCTCCTCGACGCTTCGAGCAGGAGCAGGGGTGGGCGCCGCGGCGCTCGCAGGCTGCGTGGTGGTCGTCGGGGTCTCGGCGCGCTGGGCCATGGGCCCGCCGCAGTGGCATTGACAGGGCATGGTGTCACCTCCTTCGTCGTGATCGTGGCCGGCTCGGTGGTCGGTGCGGGCGGCGAGCCGACCGTCCAGGGCGGCCATCCGGGCGAGCAGGCGGGCCAGGGTGGCCCCGGTGCGCTCCAGGCTCGCCGCCCAGGCCGCCAGGCGTCCCCGACCTGCCTCTGTGAGGTGGTAGCGGCGCCGGGCGGGGCCCTTGTCGCTCTCCTCGTCGACAGCTACGAGGGCACCGGTTCGTGCGAGGCCGCCGAGGGTCTCGTAGAGCCGCCCGGGGCTCACCGGAGCGCTGATGAGGCCCTCGGCGGTGAGCCAGGTGGCGATCTCGTAGCCGTAGCGCGGCGCCTCGGCGCAGGCGACGAGCACGGCGGCTTCGAGGATCCCTTGGACCGGCGCGGCACGAGGCGTCTCGTCTGTGCTCGCTCGAAGGCATCCACAGCGCCGACACATGCCCTACTATATCCGATATGGATCTAGCTCGAGTTGGGTCCTCGCCATCGACGAGCAAGGAGGACCAGTCATGATGCCCAACGGATGGGGATTCTTCCCCTGGCCGGTGCTGTTCATGTTCATCATCCCGATGATGATCGTCATGGCCGTGCTCATGGCCGTGTGGATGTCTCACCGCAGAGGCTCCATAGGCCCGGGGTGCGGGGTCGCCGCTCCTCCAGTTCGCTCGGTCGGCCCGGTGGCATCCCTGCCCGTCGAGGACCCGATGGTGACGCTGCGGGAACGCCTGGTCCGAGGGGAGATCGGCATCCCCGAGTTCGAAGCTCGCCTGGAGAGCCTCCTGCGCTCCGACCCCCACCAGTCGACGCCCTGGTAGGACGGTCAGTCGCCGAGGACCACGACGGGGCAGGTGAGGGTGCGGGTGATCCCCTGGATCACCTGGAGGCGGCTCACGACCATGCGGCCGAGCTCGTCCATCGACGAGGCCTCTGCCGTCACCACGACGTCGTAGGGCCCGGTCACGTCGTCGGCGCCGGCGACGCCCTGGAGCTGCCGGGCCCGGGCGGCCACGTCGGCGGCCTTGCCGACCTCCGTCTGGATCAGGACATACGCCCGCACGGGCATCAGCCCAGGCGCTTCTCGAGCTCGTGCAACTGGTCGCGGAGCTCGGAGGGGAGGCGCTCGCCGAGGCGGTCGTAGTGCTCCTCGATGCTCGGCACCTCGGCCCTCCACTCGTCGGTGTCGACGGCGAGGAGCCGTTGCATGTCCTCGGGCGAGACGGACAAGCCCTTGGTGGGGATCGCATCGAGCGATGGGACCAGCCCGATGGGCGTGTCCACGGCGCCCGCCCGCCCGGCGCAGCGCTCGAAGACCCACTCGAGCACGCGGCTGTTGTCGCCGAAACCGGGCCACAGGAACTTGCCGTCGGGACCCTTCCGGAACCAGTTGACGTAGAACATGCGGGGCCGGTCGTCCTCCTCGATGACGGTCCCCATGTGCAGCCAGTGGGCGAAGTAGTCGGCCATGTTGTAACCGCAGAAGGGCAGCATGGCGAAGGGGTCACGGCGGAGCTTCCCGACGGCGCCGGCCGCCGCCGCCGTCGTCTCCGACGCCATGATCGAGCCGAGGAAGACGCTGTGGTGCCAGTCGCGCGCCTCGGTGACGAGCGGCACGACGCTCGAGCGGCGCCCGCCGAAGAGGATCGCCGAGACGGGGACGCCCTCGGGGTCCTCCCACTCAGGGGCGATCGCCGGGTCCTGCGACGCCGGTGCTGTGAACCGGGCGTTGGGATGGGCGGCTTTGGTGCCGGAGGCGGGAGTCCACTCCTCGCCCTTCCAGTCGATCAGGTGGGGCGGCGGCTCGTCGGTCATGCCCTCCCACCACACGTCGCCGTCGTCGGTGAGGGCGGTGTTGGTGAAGATGCAGTTGCCCGACAGCGTCAGCATGGCGTTGCGGTTGGTCGTGTCGCTGGTGCCGGGCGCCACCCCGAAGAAGCCGTACTCCGGGTTGATCGCCCGCAGCCGGCCGTCGTCGCCGACCTTCATCCAGCAGATGTCGTCGCCGATGGTCTCGACCTTCCAGCCCGGCAGGGTCGGGATGAGCATGGCCAGGTTGGTCTTGCCGCACGCCGACGGGAACGCCCCCGTCACGTACCGGACCTCGCCGGCCGGCGACGTCAGCTTCACGATCAGCATGTGCTCGGCGAGCCACCCGTCGTCGCGGGCCATGACCGAGGCGATGCGCAGGGCGAAGCACTTCTTGCCGAGCAGGGCGTTGCCGCCGTACCCCGAACCGTAGGACCAGATCTCCCGGGTCTCGGGGAAGTGGACGATGTACTTCCTCTCGGCATCGCATGGCCACGCCACGTCGGCCTGGCCCGCCCCGAGCGGGGCGCCGACGGAGTGCACGCACGGCACGAAGGCCCCCTCGTCGCCCAGGACCTCCAGCGCCCCCATCCCCATCCGAGCCATGATCCGCATGCTCACCGCCACGTAGGCGGAGTCGGTGAGCTGCACGCCGATGTGGGCGATGTGGGAGCCGAGGGGCCCCATGGAGAAGGGGACGACGTACATGGTGCGGCCGCGCATGCAGCCCCTGTAGAGGTCCCTCAGCGTCGCCTTCATCTCGGCCGGCGGCCTCCAGTTGTTGGTCGGGCCGGCGTCGATCTCGCGCTCGGAGCAGATAAACGTGCGGTCCTCGACACGGGCCACGTCCCCCGGGTCCGACCGCGCCAGGTAGCTGTTGGGGCGCTTCGCCTCCGACAGCTCGGTGAACGTCCCGGCGGCGACCAGGCCGGCTGCCAGGCGGTCGTACTCCTCGGCCGACCCGTCGCACCATTCGACCCGGTCGGGGGTCATCAGCGCAGCCCATTCGTCGACCCATGCCAGCAGGCGGGGATTGGTGGAAAGGGGGGATGGCGAGGTCACGGTCGGAGGCGTCTCCTTCGGGTGGGCCGGAGCAGGATCCGTTGCGCGGGCGCGACGTGACGAGCGTTGCTGTGGCCGCTCTCTACCCTCATACGCGCCACCCGTCCTCGATCGTCTCTGACCGATCCTGCATACGCTCCGGTGGTGTCCGCCGACGTTAACCGAGGTGCCAGGTGAGCAGCGAGCTCGAGGTGATCGCGCGACTCGGGCGCCGGCTGGCACCCCCGCCGCCGGGGGAGGTCTGGATCGGCGACGACACCGCCGTGCTCGTCCCGCCGGCGGGCGGGTGGCAGCTGTTGGCCGCCGACGCCGTTGTCGAGGGTGTCCACGCCGACCTCGCCGTGCTCACCGTGGCGGACCTGGGGTGGCGGGCCGTGGTCGCCAACGTCAGCGACGTCGCCGCCATGGGGGGGATCCCGGCGCACTGCGTGGTCACCGTCGCCGGCCGGCGGGGACTGGACATCGACACCCTCTACGACGGCGTCGTCGGGGCGGCGGTGGCCTACGGCTGCCCCGTCGTCGGCGGCGACCTCGTCTCCTCGCCCGTCACCGTGGTGACCGTCGCAGTGACAGGCACGGTCGACGGGTCCCCCGTGCTGCGCAGCGGCGCCCGCCCGGGGGACACCGTCTGGGTGACAGGCCCGCTGGGGGCGTCGGCGGCGGGCCTGCGCCAGCTACGGGCGGGAGGGGCGGACCCGGCCCTGGCCGCCGCCCACACCCGTCCCCGCCCCCTCCTCGCCGAGGGGACCGCCGCCCGCCGGGCGGGAGCCACGGCCATGATCGACGTCTCCGACGGCTTCGCCGCCGACCTGTGGCACGTGGCCGAGGCGTCGGGGGTCGGCTTCGAGCTCGAGCAGGTCCCCGTCGCTCCGGGAGCCACGCCGGAGGAGGCTCTCGGCGGCGGGGAGGACTACCAGCTGGTCTTCACCGCCCCCGACGACGGCCGCGTGCGAGCCGCCTTCGCGGGGTTGCCTGCTCCTGTCCGGATCGGGCGCTGCAGCGGCGCCACCGGGAAGGGCACGCTCGCCGGCGCCCCCCTGCCACATCTCGGCTGGCAGCACAACTGCTGATTTCTCCAGCTACGGCGTTTTCCTCAAGCAGCGCAACACCGGTACCGAACAGAGGGGCATGGTTGCTACGCCCCCTGCTCCCGTGGACACCCTCGCCGACGACCTCGAGCGGCTCGACACCGCTGCGGTGGCCGCCGGGGTCGAGCGCCTCGCCGAGGGCGGAACGCCGATCGACGACATCCTCGACCGAGTCGTGCTGCCGGCGTGGGAGCGGGTGGACCGGCGCGGCCGCTCCGGGGACGTCGACCCGTCCACCCCGGGAGCCGCAGCGGGGGTGGCTCGCAGGGCCATCGCCGGGGCGTCACGCGCCGGCTGGCGCCACGAGCCCGGCTCGAGAGGTGTCATCTCGGTCGTCAGCCCCTCCGGCCCGGTCGACCTGCTGCGCTCCGAGGCGGTGGCCGAGGCGGCCGCCGCCGCCGGCTGGGTCGTCCAGCAGGTCGACGGGGCGGACGCTGCCGGCGAGCTGTCGGCCTACGTCCGCTCCAGGCGCCCGGCCGCCGTCGTCGTAACCGCCCAGGACCCGGCGGACCTGCTGTCGCTCGTCGCTGTGACCGCTGCTGCCCACGAAGCCGCCCTGCCGGTGCTGGCCTGGGGCCCGGCGTTCGGTGACGACGCCGGGCGGAGCAGGCGGCTGGGCGCCGACGGCTGGGCGCCCGACCTGGCCGGCGTCCTGGAGACGTTGGGCACGTGGGCCGGCGAGGTTCCCTGCCTCGAGTCCGCCACCGCCATCCAGGCCGTGCTCGCCGACCTCGAGCGCCTGCGGCCTTCCATCCTCCAGGCGGCGAGCGGGTGCAGTGGCGACACCGGCGCCGCCGAGTGGGCCCGGCGGGCCGCCCCCGCCATCGTCGAGCGGCTCCTCGCCGCCGTCGCGTTCGAGGAGCCGGCCATCCTGGTGGACCACCTGGGCCGCGAGCGGCACGGCCGCCTCGACGACCTCCACGTCGTCGGGCTCGTCGACGCCGTGGCCTCGGTGCTGCCGCCGGCGGCCGCCTCGGCACGCGACATCGTTCTCACCGCCCGCGACGAGTTGCGACGCGCCCTCATGGGAGGGCCCCGGCCGCTGCACCCCACCGGCGCGGCCAGCGACGGGTCGGAGCCGGGCGGTGCGCAGGCGGGCCAGGTGTTCGCCGACCTGCTGCTGCTCGGCGCCCTCTCCTGCCAGACCCAGCAGGCCCTGCTCTCCGTCCCGCAAGGGCCTGGCCGGTGGCGGACGCTCTCCTACGGCTTCGAGGCGCGCGTCGGCCTCGACGACCGCCGCCTGTTCGACCTGATAGCCGCCCGGCGCGACGCGGTGGAGATCCCCGACCTCGCGGTCCACCCCGACCTGGCCCGCTCACCGCTCACGGCGCCCCCGCACAACCTGCGGTGGGCCTACGGCGTCGCGCTCCGCCATGGCGACGGTCCGATCCTCGGTGTCGTCGTCGTCCTCGACCGCTGGCTGCGCCAGGCATCGCGCCGGGAGCAGCGGGCGTTGATGGCCGTCGCCCGTCAGGCTGCCGGCCACCTCGCCATGTTGCGGCGCTCGCCGGTCGTGCCAACCGCGATGCCGGCGCCCATGTTCTTCGGCGCTCCCGCCCGACCCGATCCGCTCTCCGGCCTGGTCAGCCTCCGGCGCGCCGGCGCCGTCCCCGACGGCCAGCAGCTGCTCCGCAGCCACGAGGTAGCGGTTCTCTTCGACGTCACCGAGCGGACCGTGATCAACTGGGCGGCATCCGGGAAGCTGCCGAGCCTGCGGACCATCGGCGGCCACCTCCGCTTCCGCCGGGAGGACGTGTTGGAACTGCTCGACGGGCGGACCAGCGGCATGGGGGCCCGCCGCAGCTCGTAGCGCCGGGCCCCACCCGGGTTCAGCGGGCCAGCTTGGTCACCCGCCCGGCCCGGATGCACGACGTGCAGACGTGCAGGCGGCGGGGCGAGCCGTCGACCAGGGCCCGCACCCGCTGGATGTTGGGGTTCCAACGCCGCTTGGTGCGCCGGTGCGAGTGGCTGACGCTCATCCCGAAGGAGGGATGCTTGCCGCAGACTTCGCACACCGATGCCATCGAAACCTTCTCCTAGCGGGGCTGGACCGGGTTGCAAGGTTAGCATCCGCAGCGTGCAGACGCTCGAGCGGCTCGGTGCCGGTGACCTGGCCGCCGTGATGACGACGTACCGGGACGCCCTCAGCGCGCACCGGGAGAGGATCAACCGGCTGAACGTCTTCCCCGTGCCCGACGGGGACACCGGCACCAACATGGCCCTCACGCTCCAATCCGTCGTCGAGGGGCTACCGGACGATCCTGAAGCAGACCTCGCCGCCGTGGCCGCCGCCATCAGCCACGGCTCGCTCATGGGGGCCCGGGGCAACTCCGGCGTCATCCTGTCCCAGATCCTGCGTGGCCTGGCAGAGGCGGTCCACGACCGGCCGGACGTCGACGCCGTCACCTTGGTCGCCGCCCTCGGGCGGGCGGCCGCCGGTGCCTACCGGGCAGTGCAACGACCGGTCGAGGGCACCATCCTGTCGGTGGTGCGGGCGGCGGCCGAGGCCGTTGCCGGGGCAGGCGAGCAGGCCGGGCTGCTCGACGTGGCGCAGCGTGCAAGGGACGCCGCCGCCGAGGCCCTCGCCCGCACCCCCGAGCAACTCGACGCCCTCGCCGCCGCCGGCGTCGTCGACTCCGGCGGCAGCGGGTTGCTGCTGCTGCTCGACTCGCTGCTGCACGTGCTCGACGGCCGCCCCCTCCCCGAGCCGGACGCCCCCGCCGGCCCCCCCAACCCGGCGGCCCGGACCGAGCCCGCCGGCGACGCGTCGTGCCGCTACGAGGTCATGTACCTCCTCGAAGCGCCCGACGAGGCCATCCCGGCGTTCCGGGAGGTGTGGGCCGGCCTCGGTGACTCCATCGTCGTCGTCGGCGGTGACGGCCACTGGAACTGCCACATCCACACCGACGAGATCGGCGGCGCCATCGAGGCGGCGCTGGACGCCGGGCGCCCCAGCCGGATCAGGGTGACCGACCTCTTCGAGGAGATCGAGGAGGAGCGCTGGGTCCGCGAGGCCAGCAGGAGCGGGCCGCCGGATGCCGAGGAGCCGCACGCCCGCTGCGCCGTCGTCGCGGTCTGCACCGGCGACGGGATCCGGCGCATCTTCGCCTCCCTCGGCGTGCACCGCTTCGTCGCCGGCGGGCAGTCCATGAACCCCTCCACCGCCGACCTGCTCGCCGCTGTGGAGTCCGCCAACGCCGACGAGGTCGTCATCCTCCCCAACAACAAGAACGTGGTCGCCGTGGCCGAGGCGGCAGCGGCCGCCGCCTCCAAGCCCGTCCGGGTCGTCGTCACCGAGGGCATCCAGGAGGGCATGGCAGCGCTGCTCGACTACGACCCGGAAGGCGACGCCGCCGCCAACGCCGGGGCGATGGCGGCCAGCGCCGCCCACGTGGTCGCCGGCGAGGTCACCCGGGCGGTGAGGGCGAGCAGCAGCGACATGGGGCCCATCGCCGAGGGTGACCACCTCGGCATCGCACGCGACGGCATCCGCGTCGTCGCGCCGACCGTCACCGAGGCGGCCACCGGGTTGATCGACCTGCTCGTCGACCCGGACCACCACGAGATCGTGACCATCATCGCCGGCGATGGCGTCCACGCCGCCGACACCAGGCGGATCACCGAGTGGATCGAGGAGCACCACCCCCAGCTCACCGCCGAGGTGCACGCCGGGGGCCAGCCCCTCTACCCGTACCTGTTGAGCGTGGAGTGACCGCCCTCGGCGACCTGCAGGGCATCGAGGTGGTGCGGTTGAAGACGGTGTCAGCGGAGCGTGCCAGGCGGCTGGAGGCGATGGGCATAGAGACCGTCTTGGACCTCGTGACGCACTACCCGCGCCGCTACATCGACCGGAGCCACCAGGTGACCATCGACGAGCTGGTGGTCGAGGAGGAGGCGATGGTCTTCGGGGCGGTCCGGCGCGTGGCATCGCGCCGGACGCGCAACGGCCGGGCGCTGGTGGAAGTCGACCTCTTCGACGGCCGCGGCTACCTGCACCTGACGTTCTTCAACCAGCCGTGGCGTGCCAAGCAGCTGCGGGACGGGGTGGAGGCGGTCGTGTTCGGCAAGGTCGAGCGCTACCGGGGCCGGCGGCAGATGACCAACCCGATCGTCGACTTCGTCGGCAACCGCACCGGGCGGATCGTGGCGGTCTACCCGCAGTCGGGGAAGGCCGACCTGAGCTCCGAGCAGATCGCCGCCAACGTGGAGGAGGCGCTCGACCGGTTCTGCCGTGACCTGGTCGACCCGCTCCCCGACGACATCCGCCGGCGGGAGGGGCTCGCCGAGCGGGCCTGGGCCCTGCGGGCAACGCACCTCCCCGACAGCGAGCCCGACCGCAGGGCCGGCCGCCGCCGCCTCGGCTTCGACGAGCTGCTGCGCCTGCAGCTGATCCTCGTGATGAGGAAGCGGGCGACCGAGCGCGAGGCCCTCGGGATCCGGCACTCGGCCGAAGGGCACATGGTGGACCGGTTCGTCGAGGGGCTGCTCTTTCCCCTCACCTCCGCGCAGCAGCGGGCGATCGCCGAGATCCGCTCCGACATGGCGGGCCCCCGCCCGATGCACCGGCTCCTCCAAGGCGACGTCGGAGCCGGCAAGACGCTCGTCGCCGTCGCCGCCATGCTCACCAGCGTGGAAGGCGGCCACCAGGCAGCCCTCATGGCCCCCACCGAGGTCCTCGCCGAGCAGCACCACGCCAACATCGCCGCCCTCGTGGGCGGACTCCGGGTCGACGACCGGGACACGGCGTCGCTCTTCACCCACCGGGAGGTCACCGTCGGGCTGCTCACCAACCGGACCACCGCTGCCGCCCGGGTCAGGCTGCACGCCCGTCTCGCCGACGGCGGCATCGACATCCTCGTCGGCACCCACGCACTGCTGACCGAGACCGTGACCTTCGCCGACCTCGGGGCGGTGGTGATCGACGAGCAGCACCGCTTCGGGGTGGAGCAGCGCGCCGTGCTGCGCACCAAGGGCGCCGGCGGGACGGTGCCCGACGTCCTGGTCATGACTGCGACCCCGATCCCTCGGACGGCGGCGATGACCGTCTACGGCGACCTCGACACCACCGTCCTCGACGAGCTGCCGCCGGGGCGGACGCCGGTGCAGACGGTGTGGGCCCGAGGCGAGCTGGAGGAGGCGGCCGCCTGGGAGCGAATCCGCGCCGAGGTCACCGCCGGCCACCAGGCCTACGTGGTCTGCCCGCTGGTGGAGGGCTCGGAGCGGGTGCAGGCCCGTTCGGCGACCGACGAACGCGACCGGTTGGCGGGCGGCCAGCTAGCCGGGCTGCGGGTCGGGCTGCTGCACGGCCAGCTCCCCGCCGGCGACAAGGACGAGGTGATGGAGGACTTCCGCGCCGCCAAGCTCGACGTGCTCGTCGCCACCACCGTCATCGAGGTCGGAGTGGACGTCCCCAACGCCACGGTCATGGTCGTCCTCGACGCCGACCGCTTCGGGATCGCCCAGCTGCACCAGTTGCGCGGGCGCGTGGGGCGCGGCGCCGACCGCTCGTGGTGCTTCCTGCTCGGGGAGGGCACCACGGAGGAGTCGGAGAAGCGGCTGCAGGCGCTGGTCGACTCCACCGACGGGTTCCACCTCGCCGAGGTCGACCTAGACCTGCGGGGGGAGGGCACCATCCTCGGCACGCGCCAGAAGGGCATCTCCGACCTGAAGCTCGCCTCGCTTCGCCGGCACCGCAACTCCGTCGGGCTCGCCCGGGACGTCGC
>JAJZJY010000052.1 GCA_021809885.1 Actinomycetes bacterium | reverse complement strand
TGCCGCCTTGCGGCGGTTGCGGCGGACGGTGGCGGTACCCCGCACTACGAGGTAGAAGGCGTCCCCCGGTGCCCCCTCGGCGACCACCTCGGCGCCCCCTGCCAGCCGCAACACCGTTCCGGCTCGTCGAAGGCGCCCGAGCTCACGGCGGTTGAGCGACGAGAACAGGCCTACCGATCCGAGGGCGTCGGGCATCCCCCGTGACGATAGCCAGCGCCCGGGCATCCGCCCGGCACACGCCGTGCACCGGGGTTGGCCGTCGCCGCGCCCATGCAGGTGGGTCCAACGGCTCGACGACCGCCACTGCGAGCTTCACTTTCCTCCTTCGTCGAGTGCCGCGGGCTCTCGGCGGGTGGCGGGCACCGGCTCGTGGACTTGCGCTCCGCGGTTCGTCCACATCGCCAGGCTCTCCGCGGGGAAGGCTTCCTCGCCGTGTATGGCGAGGTCGCCGATCTCGAGGAGCTGGTCGCTGTAGCGCAAGCCGCGGAGGATCCAGCCGATCACCTTCAGCAGCACGAAGGTGACGAGGGCAGACCACGCGATCACGAACAGCGCCGCCTGCAGCTGCGCCCATTCCTGGTGCCAGGACCCGGTGTAGAGCAGCCCGCTCACCGAGAAGGGCGTGCAGTGCGTGCTGGCCGCGGCGTAACGGGGTCCCGAGCAGCCGTACTCGATCATGGCCGGGTTGCCGAGGAACCCGAGCAGCAGCCCGCCGGCCAGGCCGGCGATGCCGTGGGTGTAGACGACCCCGAGTGTGTCGTCGACCTTCGAGAACGGTCGCACCCTCGACAGGTGGTTCCAGGCGAACCACACGACCAGGCTGCAGATGGCGCCGACGAGGATGGCGCCCAACCCGTCGACCCAGCCGGCGCAGGGCGTGATGCCGACCAGGCCGCAAACCATGCCGTTGATGGCGCCGAGGAACGTCGGCTTCCTGGCCTTGGTGAGCGCCGCGTCCATCCCCATCCACACGAGGAGCCCGGCCGCCGCTGCCAGGTTGGTGTTGAGCACGGCGGCGGCAGCGTCGGCGCCGGCGTAGTAGGGATCGCCGCCGTTGAAGCCGTTCCAGCCGAGCCACAGGATGCCGGCGCCGACGGCCGCCATCACCAGGTTGTTGGGCTGCCAGTGCGCCCGGTCCCGCGCGAGGCGGGGTCCGAGCATCCAGGCGGCGACGAAGCCTGAGACGCCGGCCGACATGTGGATCACGTAGCCGCCGGAGTAGTCGAGGGCGCCCACCTGGGCGAAGTACCCGCCGCCCCACAGCAGGAAGGCGTCCACGCCGTAGACGAACGTGGACCACAGGGGGACGAGCAGGCACCACGCGGCGAACTTGATCCGGCCGAGGACGCTCCCCATGAACAGCAGGGGTGCAATGGCGGCGAACACGAACTGGAAGTAGGCCAGCGTGCCGGTGGGGAAGTGGAAGGGGATGGCGGTGTTGGCCGCCGAGAGCGCCTTGCCCTGCTCCGAGGCGGCGGAGACGATGCTCCCCGGCTTGCCGACGAAGTTGTCGAAGAAGTGGGTGACCCACCCGACGCCGGACAGCTGCTCCTGCACGCCGTTGACGACCCCGCCGCCTACGGAGTTGGCGCCAAGACCCATCTTGTACTCCCAGAGCACCCAGGCGATGAGCACGAGGGAGAAGCCGGCGAAGGCCATGGCCAGCACGTTGACGGCCCACTTCTTCGGCACGACGGAGGCGTACAGGGCGGCCAGGCCCGGCAGGCTCATCAACCCGACGAGGGTGGCGGCGACGAGCTGCCAGGTGTTGTCGCCGGCGTTGAGCCAACTCGGGTACGGCACCGGTACCGAGGTGAGGAGGTGCATGGACCGCCACGTTCGCCCGCTCCTGTTTCACACCCGTCACCCGGCTGTTACCAGCGCGTGAACGTGCAGGAGTGGCCTGGTGCCAGCGGTCAGCCCTCGAGGACCTGCTTGTCCTCGATCCCCAGGCCGCGGTCGAGGTGGTAGAGGATCGGGACGCCGGTGGGGATCTCGAGGCCGGGGATGTCCTCGTCGGCGATCCCCTCCAGGTGCTTCACCAGTGCCCGGAGGCTGTTGCCGTGGGCGACGACGAGGGGGCAGGCCCCGGCGAGGACCGCCGGGGCGATGCGGTCCTGCCAGTAGGGGACCATCCGGGCGACCACGTCGGCGAGGCACTCGGTGAGGGGCACGACGCCGGGCCCGACGCCGGCGTAGCGGGCGTCGCCGCGCACGTCGTAGCGGTCGCCGGGGCGCATCGGGGGCGGCGGGGTCGCGTACCCGCGCCGCCACGCCAGGAACTGCTCCCGCCCGTGCCTCGCCTCGATCCCCGCCTTGTCGAGGCCCGTCAGCCCGCCGTAGTGGCGCTCGTTGAGGCGCCAGTGCCGCTCGACCGGGATCCAGACCCGGTCCAGCTCCTCGACCAGGATGGTCGCGGTCCGCACGGCGCGGGTGAGCACGGAGGTGAAGAGCAGGTCCGGCTCCACGCGGGCGGCCGCGAGCCGCCGGCCCGCCTTGCGAGCCTCCTCCTCCCCGCCGGGGGAGAGGTCCACGTCCCACCAGCCGGTGAAGCGGTTCTCAAGGTTCCACTGGCTCTGGCCGTGGCGTACCAGCACGAGTGTCCCCACGACAGGACCCTATCGCTGCCCCGTTCCCGGGAACAACAACCCCACTGCGGAGGTTTCTTGAGTCACAGCGACTCAACTTCGCTAGCATGTTCTCGTACCCAACCCAACGGAGGCAACCCCCATGCCCAAGGCCGTCGGCATCGACCTCGGCACCACCAACTCGGTCGTCAGCGTCCTCGAAGCGGGCGAGCCAACCGTCATCCCCAACGCCGAAGGCGCCCGCACGACCCCGTCGGTGGTGGCCTTCTCCAAGTCCGACGAGGTCCTCGTCGGTGAGGTCGCCAAGCGCCAGGCGATCACCAACCCCGATCGGACGATCCGCTCCGTGAAGCGGCACATGGGCGACAACTCCTGGCACATCGACATCGACGGCAAGAAGTACAACCCCCAGGAGATCTCGGCTCGCATCCTGCAGAAGCTCAAGAGGGACGCGGAGAGCTACCTCGGTGACACCGTGAGCCAGGCCGTCATCACCGTGCCGGCGTACTTCGACGACGCCCAGCGGACGGCGACCAAGGAGGCGGGCCAGATCGCCGGCCTGGAGGTGCTCCGCATCATCAACGAGCCGACAGCGGCCGCCCTCGCCTACGGCCTCGACAAGGAGGAGGACCAGACCGTCCTCGTCTTCGACCTCGGCGGCGGCACCTTCGACGTGTCGGTCCTCGAGATCTCCGAGGGCATCTTCCAGGTGAAGTCCACGAGCGGCAACACCCACCTCGGCGGCGACGACTGGGACCAGCGCGTCATCGACTGGCTCGTCAAGACGTTCAAGGACACCGAGGGCGTCGACCTGTCCAACGACAAGATGGCGCTGCAGCGCCTGAAGGAGGCGGCCGAGAAGGCGAAGATCGAGCTGTCGTCGGTGCAGGAGACCACCATCAACCTCCCGTTCATCACGGCGACGAGCGAGGGTCCCAAGCACCTCGACGTGAAGCTCACCCGGGCCAGGTTCCAGGAGCTGACAGCCGACCTCGCCGAGGCGTGCCGCGGCCCGTTCGAGCAGGCCATCAAGGACGCCGGGTTCACCAAGGAGCACATCGACCACGTGGTGCTCGTGGGCGGGTCCACCCGCATGCCCGCCGTGCAGGACCTCGTGCACCAGCTGACGGGCAAGGAGCCCCACAAGGGCGTCAACCCCGACGAGGTCGTCGCCGTCGGCGCCACCATCCAGGCCGGCGTCTTGAAGGGAGAGGTCAAAGACGTCCTGCTGCTCGACGTCACGCCCCTGTCGCTCGGCATAGAGACCAAGGGCGGGGTGATGACCAAGCTCCTCGAGCGCAACACCACCATCCCCACCAAGCGGTCCGAGACCTTCACCACCGCCGAGGACGGCCAGCCTTCCGTGGAGATCCACGTGCTGCAGGGCGAGCGCGAGATGGCCATGTACAACAAGACGCTCGGCAAGTTCCAGCTCGTCGACCTCCCGCCGGCGCCGCGCGGCGTCCCTCAGATCGAGGTGACCTTCGACATCGACGCCAACGGCATCGTGCACGTGTCCGCCAAGGACCGGGCGACCGGCAAGGAGCAGTCCATGACGATCACCGGCCAGTCGTCGCTGTCCAAGGACGACATCGAGCGGATGGTGAGGGACGCCGAGTCCCACGCCGCCGACGACCGCCGGCGCCGTGAGGAGGCCGAGATCCGCAACCAGGCGGACAGCCTCGTGTACCAGACCGAGAAGATGCTGAAGGACCAGGCGTCGAGCTTCTCCGGCTCCGAGAAGGAGAAGGTCGAGGCCGACCTCTCGGCCCTCAAGGAGGCACTGGCCGGCAGCGACCTGGAGGCCATCAAGACCACGACCGAGCGCCTCGCCACCGGGGTGCAGGAGCTCGGCAAGAAGCTGTACGAGGCGGCGGCCGCCACCTCGTCGGGGGCGGCGGCGACCAACGGGGCGGCTTCCGGTGAGGGCGCCGACGACGAGGTCATCGACGCCGAGATCGTCGACGAGGGTCAGGGGTCGTGAACGAGCAGTCCCAGCAGCCCGTGACCGAGGAGGCCGCCACCGAGCAGCCCCTCGCTGAGGAGGCCGCCATCGAGGGGGCCGCCACCGATGAGCCGCCCGTGGAGGAGCCCCGGCTCGACGCACCGCCCGAGCCAGGCCCGGAGGCGGCCCACGCGGCGCCCGACGCGGCGCCCGAGCCTGCCGGCGCGGAGGATCAGCTCACGCTGGCCCTCCGCGAGCGGGACGACTACCTCGACGCCCTCCGCCGCATGCAGGCCGACTTCGAGAACTACAAGAAGCGGGTCGCCAAGCAGCAGGCCGAGGTCTCCGCCCGAGCCGCCGAGATGCTCGTCGACCGGCTCCTGCCGGCCATCGACGTCGCCGACCTCGCCGTCGCCCACGGCGCCAGCGAGGACACCAAGCAGGTGTGGACGGCGCTCCTCGACGCACTCGAGCGCGAGGGTCTCGAACGCATCGACCCGGCCGGCGGGGAGTTCGACCCGACCCGCCACGACGCCGTCGCCCACGAGGCCGCCGGCGACGGCGCCGCCCAGGAGGTCGTGGAGGTGATGCGGGCCGGCTACGCCTGGAAGGGCCGGGTGCTCCGGCCCGCGATGGTCAAGGTCCGGGGGTAGGCGGCATGGCACCCCAGCGCGAGTGGTTCGAGAAGGACTACTACAAGGTCCTCGGGGTGTCGGAGACGGCGACCGCCAGGGAGATCGGCAAGAAGTACCGGGAGCTCGCCAAGAGGTACCACCCCGACGCCCACCCCGGTGAGGAGGAGCGCTTCAAGGAGGTCTCGGCCGCCTACGACGTCCTCGGCGACGAGGAGCGCCGCAAGGAGTACGACCAGGTCAGGCAGGCGGCGAAGATGGGCAACCCCTTCGCTGGTGCCGGAGCCGGGAACTCCGGCGGGACGAGCTTCCGGGTCGACGACCTCTCCGACCTGATCGGCAACATCTTCACCCGCGGCGGGCGCAGCCGTGGCTCCGCCGGGCCGAGCACCGGCGGGCCGCAGCGGGGCATGGACCTCGAGGCAGCGCTCAACCTGTCGTTCCTGGAGGCGGTCGACGGCGTTACCACGACGGTCAACGTGACGAGCGACGCGCCCTGCTCCACCTGCGGGGGGAGCGGCGCCGCGCCCGGCACGATGCCTGCCGCCTGCGTCAACTGCGGCGGCTCGGGCGTGATCAACGACAACCAGGGGCTGTTCAGCTTCAGCCGCGCCTGCCCGGTTTGCGGCGGCGACGGCCGCATCGTCGAGGCACCCTGCCCGACCTGCCGGGGAACCGGGACCGAACTGCGGGCCCGCCAGGTGAAGGTGCGGGTCCCCTCCGGGGTCGAGGACGGCCAGCGCATCCGGCTGAAGAACCGGGGCGGCGCCGGCCGCAACGGCGGGCCCGCCGGTGACCTGTACGTGACGGTCCATGTGAGCCCGCATCCCGTGTTCGGCCGGCGCGGCAAGGACCTGCTCGTCACCGTGCCTGTCACCTATCCGGAAGCCGTCCTCGGCGCCGAGGTCTCGGTGCCGACCCTCGAGCGGCCGGTGACGCTCAAGGTGCCGGCGGGGACACGTCCGGGCCGCACCCTCCGGCTGCGCGGCCGGGGCGTACCCGCCCGCGGCGGCGCCGGCGACCTGCTCGTGACCATCGAGGTGGTCGTGCCGACGGCGCCGACACCCGAGCAGCGAGGTCTGGTCGAGTCGCTGGCGTCGGTCAGCGACGGCGACGCCCTGCGCGCCGCTCTGTTCGCCGGGAGCGCGCCGTGAGCGCCGGCGACGCCCGGGCCATCGCCCGCAACCGTGCGGTCTACGTCATCTCCGTGGCCGCCGAGCTGGGCGGTGTCCACCCCCAGACCCTCCGCATCTACGAGCGAAAAGGGCTGCTGGACCCGGCGCGCACCGTAGGCGGCAGCCGGCGCTACAGCGAGCACGACATCGCCGTCCTGCGACGCATCCAGGACCTGACCAACGCCGGCCTCAACCTCGAAGGGGTCCGGCGGGTCATGCAGCTCGAGGCCGAGGTGCACCGCCTGCGCGAGGAGCTCGACCGGTCCAGGCAGGAGGCGCGCGACGCCATCGCCCGCACCCACCGCCAGTACCGGCGGGACCTTGTCCCGGTCAAGCACTCACCGCAGCCATGGTTCCCCGGGAGCGGGTCCCATGCCTCCCGCTGACCGGCGCCGCGGAATGCGCGGACTTTCCCCGAAGTTGACAATGTAAGACTCAACTCCCTGGAGCTGACACCCGTGCCCGTAGATCCCAACCGTTGGACGACCAAGACCACCGAGGCGGTGCAGGCCGCCATCGAAGCCGCCCGCAAGGGCAACCACGCCGAGGCGACACCCGACCACCTGCTCGCCGCCTTGCTCGGCCAGCAGGACACCGCCACACTGCCGACGCTCGAGAAGCTCGGCGTTGCCCCGCTCGCCGTCCGCAACCGGATGGGCGAAGCCATCGCCAAGCTCCCCCGCAGCTACGGCGGCCAGGAGGCCAGCATCGGCCGGGCGCTGCGCGACCTGCTCGAGCGGGCCGACACCGAGCGGACCGGCCTCGGCGACGACTACCTGTCGGTCGAGCACCTGCTGCTCGCCCTCGCCGACCGCATCGGTGTGGGCCACGGCGACCTGCTCAACGCCCTGAAAGCGGTCCGCGGCAGCCACCGGGTGACCAGCCAGGACCCCGAGGGGCAGTACCAGGCCCTGGAGAAGTACGGGCGTGACCTCACCCAGCTCGCCCGCGAGCAGAAGATCGACCCGGTCATCGGCCGGGACGAGGAGATCCGCCGCGTCATCCAGGTGCTGTCGCGCCGCACCAAGAACAACCCTGTCCTCATCGGCGAGCCTGGCGTCGGCAAGACCGCCATCGTCGAGGGCCTCGCCCGCCGGATCGTCGCCGGCGACGTGCCGGAGAGCCTGCGCAACAAGCGGCTCGTCGTCCTCGACCTGTCCTCGATGGTCGCCGGCGCCAAGTACCGGGGAGAGTTCGAGGAGCGCCTGAAGGCAGTGCTGAAGGAGATCATCGACTCCGAGGGCGAGATCATCACCTTCGTCGACGAGATGCACACGATCGTCGGTGCCGGAGCCGCCGAGGGCGCGATGGACGCCGGCAACATGATCAAGCCGATGCTCGCCCGCGGCGAGCTGCGCCTCATCGGCGCCACCACCCTCGACGAGTACCGCAAGCACGTCGAGAAGGACCCGGCGCTCGAGCGGCGCTTCCAGCAGGTCTACGTCGGGGAGCCGTCGGTGTCCGACACGGTCGCCATCCTCCGCGGGCTGAAGGAGCGCTACGAGGTCCACCACGGCGTCCGCATCCAGGACGCGGCGCTGGTCGCCGCCGCCGTGCTTTCGGACCGCTACATCACCGGGCGCTTCCTGCCCGACAAGGCCATCGACCTCGTCGACGAGGCCGCCAGCCGGCTGCGCATCGAGATCGACTCCAAGCCGACGGAGATCGACGTCGTCGACCGCAGGATCGCGCAGCTCGAGATCGAGCACCTCGCCCTCGACAAGGAGACCGACCCGGCGTCGCGGGAGAGGCTGGCCAAGCTCGACGGGGACCTTGCCAACCTGCGCGAGGAGTCGGGCGCGCTGACGGCGCGCTGGCAGAACGAGAAGGACGCCATCACCAAGATCAGCGCCCTGCAGGAGGAGCTCGAGGCCAAGCGCAACGAGGCCGACCGCCACACCCGCGATGGTGACCTCGGGCAGGCAGCGGAGATCCGCTACGGCGTCGTCCCGGACCTCGAGCGGCGAGTCGCCGAGGCGACGGCCCGGCTCGAGGAGCTGCAACGCGAGACCAAGATGCTGAAGCAGGAGGTCGACGAGGAGGACGTGGCCGAGGTCGTCTCGAAGTGGACCGGGGTTCCCGTCACCCGGCTGCTGGAAGGTGAGCTGGCCAAGCTCGTCCGCATGGAGGACGTCCTGCACCGGCGGGTCGTCGGCCAGGACGAGGCCGTCCGTGCCGTGGCCAACGCCATCCGCCGTTCCCGCAGCGGCCTGTCCGACCCCGACCGGCCGATCGGCAGCTTCCTGTTCCTCGGCCCGACCGGCGTCGGCAAGACCGAGCTGGCCCGCACGCTCGCCGACTTCCTCTTCGACGACTCCCGCTCGATGGTGCGCATCGACATGTCCGAGTACATGGAGAAGCACTCCGTCTCCCGCCTCGTCGGGGCGCCGCCCGGCTATGTCGGCTACGACGAGGGCGGACAGCTCACCGAGGCCGTCCGCCGGCGCCCTTACGCGGTGGTGCTGCTCGACGAGATCGAGAAGGCACACCCCGACGTGTTCAACATCCTGCTCCAGGTCCTCGACGACGGGCGGCTGACCGACGGCCAGGGACGGACCGTCAACTTCACCAACACGGTGCTGATCATGACGTCCAACCACCCGGGCGACCTGGCGGCGGCGTTCAAGCCCGAGTTCCTCAACCGGATCGACGAGATCGTGCGGTTCCGGGCGCTGACCGAGGAGGACATGGCCGGGGTGGTGCAGATCCAGCTGCGCGGCCTCTCCGAGCGGCTGGCGGCGAGGCGCCTCGGCCTGGAGGTGACGCCGCCGGCCGGCCAGTGGCTCGCCCACCGGGGCTACGACCCCGCCTTCGGGGCGCGCCCGCTCAAGCGGCTCATCCAGCGGGAGATCGGCGACCGCCTCGCCGTGGCCCTCCTGGAGGGCAAGTACGCCGAGGGGGCGACGGTGATCGTCGACGCGCCGGCGGCCAACGACGGACCGATCGAGCTGAGATGAACCCATCCATGCTGGTATCGCGGCAACTTTCAGCCGCACGCGTGCTAGAAGCCCGGCCGGGACGGCATGCTGGTGCCGTCCGGGACGAGCCGGATTCCCAAAGGAGACATCCGTGAGTCAAGCGATGGACACCGCGTTCCGGAGGATCGGGGCCGAGGCCGGGCAGGGCACGTTCGGCGCTCCGGCCACCTGGGGGCCGACCGACACCTACAAGGCGTCACGCACCTACGACAAGCTGATCGGCCTCACCATCCTCGCCCTCGTATCCGGCGTCGCCGGTTGGGCCGTCGTGCCAGCCGGGATCGCCTTCCTCGCATTGATCCTGGCCTTCGTCATCGTGCTCGTGAGCTGGTTCCGGATGCGCTGGGCCCGCGTCCTCGCACCCGCCTACGCCGTGGCCGAGGGCGTCGGCCTCGGCGCCATCTCCGGGATCTACGCCAGCCAGACGGCCGGGATAGTGCCGCTGGCGGTGGTCTTCACCGCCGGTGTCTTCATAGGGTGCCTCACCCTGTACCGCACCGGGCTGGTGCGGGTGTCGCCGCGGCTGGTGTCGATCGCCATGGTCGGGGCGCTCGGCTTGATCGGCGCCTCTGTGCTCTCCCTGTTCCTGGCAGTCCCGGGCCTGTCCGCCATCCATGGCAACCCCACGCTGATCGTGGTGTTCGGCGTGTTCGGGCTGTTCGTGGGCGTCACCAACCTGTTCGTCGACTTCGACTACGTGCAGCGGGCCGAGGCGATGCACCTGCCGGCCGAGGCGGAGTGGGCGTCCGCCCTCGCCATGATGACCGCCCTCGTCCTCGTCTACATCTCGATGCTGCGGATCCTCTCGGTCCTGCTGGGAGGCCGGCGCCGGTAGCTGCTGGGGGGGGCCGGCGGCTGCTCGGGCCGGCAGGCCGGCGGCAGCCGCCGGGATCGGCAGTAGCCGGCCCCGGCGGCAGTGGCTACTGTGGCCCGCCGTGCCTGCGACGGTGGTGGTCGGCACCCAGTGGGGTGACGAGGGCAAGGGCAAGCTGACGGACCTGCTCGCCCGGGACATGCAGATGGTGGTCCGCTACCAGGGCGGCCACAACGCCGGCCACACGATCGTCGCCGGCGGGGAGCGCTTCGCCCTGCAACTCATCCCGAGCGGGGTGCTCTACCCCCACATCACCCCGGTCATCGGCAACGGCGTGGTGGTCGACCCCAAGGTGCTGCTCGAGGAGATCGGCGCCCTCACCGGCCGTGGCGTCGACTGCTCCCGCCTCCGGGTGTCGGGCAACGCCCACCTGATCATGCCCTACCACGAGGAGCTCGACGCCCTGGCCGAACGCCGCCTCGGGCGCAACAAGCTCGGCACCACCAAACGGGGGATCGGGCCGGCGTACGCCGACAAGGCGGCGCGCATCGGCCTGCGCGTCCAGGACCTGCTCGACGCCAAGATCTTCCGGGAGAAGCTCGACCTGGTGCTCAGGGAGAAGAACGCCGTCCTCGCCAAGGTGTACAACCGCCTGGCGCTGTCGGCCGACGACATCTGCGCCCGGTACCTCGACGAGTACGCCCCCCGCCTCGCCCCTCTCATAGACGACGCCGTCGGCATGGTGCACGACGCTCTCGACGCCGGCGAGCACGTGTTGTTGGAGGGGGCGCAGGCGACGTTCCTCGATCTCGACCACGGGACGTACCCGTTCGTGACCTCCTCCAATCCCGTCGCCGGCGGGGCGTGCACCGGCGCCGGCGTCGGGCCCCGCTACATCGACCGGGTCATCGGCATCGCCAAGGCGTACGTCACGCGGGTCGGCTCGGGCCCGTTCCCCACCGAGCTGCACGACCAACAAGCGGACGAGCTGGTCGAGCGGGGCCGCGAGTACGGGACCAACACCGGCCGGCGCCGGCGCACCGGTTGGTTCGACGCCGTCATGGCCCGCCAGGCGGTGCGGCTCAACTCGCTCAGCGAGATCGCCCTCACCAAGCTGGACGTGCTCGACTCGTTCTCGACGCTGCGGGTCTGCGTCGCCTACGAGCACGACGGCGTGCGCTACGACCACGTCCCCTACCACCAGTCGGCGCTGCACTCCGCCACCCCCGTCTACGAAGAGCTGCCGGGCTGGCGCGAGGACACGAGCGCCGTTACCGACGTCGCCGACCTCCCTCCCGCCGCCCGGGACTACGTCGATCGGCTGGCGGAGCTGGCCGGCGTGCCGATCGACCTGGTGGGCGTCGGCCCCGGCCGGGAGCAGTTCGTCCGCTTGGGCCGGGAACGCTCGGGCCGGGAACGCTGAGAGACGGTCGGAGCGGGCGGGGGGCGGAGCGGTCGGTGCGTGTGTGCGTCGTCGGATCGGGCGGGCGCGAGCACGCCCTCGCCCTCGCCCTCGCCCGCAGCCCGTCCGCCCGGTCGGTCGTCGTCTCGCCGGGCAACGCCGGCATGCGCGTCGGACCGGTCCCCGTGGAGTGTGTGGGCGGCCCGCCGGAGGCCGTCGGCGCCGACCTGTTCGTGATCGGCCCGGAGGCACCGCTCGTCTCCGGCCTGGCCGACCGGCTGCGCGCCGCCGGCCGGCTGGTCCTCGGGCCGGGCGCCGACGGCGCCCGCCTCGAGGGCTCGAAGGCGTGGATGAAGCGGCTGCTCGACGAGGCGGGGGTGCCCACCGCGGACCACGGCACCTTCGACCGCCCCGGGCCGGCGATCGAGCTCCTGCGCTCGCTCCCCCCGCCATGGGTCGTGAAGACCGACGGACTGGCGGCGGGCAAGGGCGTCCTCGTCACCAGCGACCTCGACGAGGCCGAGAGCGACGTGCACGCCAAGCTGTCGGGCCGGGCGTTTGGCGAGGCAGGGCGGCGCATCGTCGTGGAGGAGGGCCTGGTCGGGCCCGAGCTGTCGGTCATGGCGCTCTGCGACGGCTCCCGGGCCGTCCCTCTCGCCCCGGCCCGGGACCACAAGCGCGCCGGCGAGGGGGACACCGGTCCCAACACCGGGGGGATGGGCGCCTACTCGCCCGTACCCGACGCCGGCCCCCAACTCGTCGAGCTCGTGATGGAGCTCGCCGTGCGACCGACGCTGGCGGCGCTGGCGGCGCGCGGCATCGACTACCGGGGCGTGCTCTACGCCGGGCTCATGCTCACCGCCTCCGGGCCCAAGGTGATCGAGTACAACGTCCGCTTCGGCGACCCCGAGACCCAGGTCGTCGCCGCCCGGTGGGAGGGCGACGTCGCCGGGGCCCTCGCTGCGGCGGCCAGCGGGCGGCTCGACTCGGTCGAGTCCCCCAGCTTCTCGGACGACGCCGCCGTCTGCGTCGTCGTAGCCGCCACCGGCTACCCCGAGGCGCCGCGCACCGGGGACCCCCTGCCCGGCGACCGCCTCGCCGCCGCAGCTCTCCTCCCCGGGGTGACGGTGCTCGCGGCCGGCGTCGGTGCGGCGGGTGCG
>JAJZJY010000051.1 GCA_021809885.1 Actinomycetes bacterium | reverse complement strand
CTCGGCATCGCCCTCCCGTAGCGCCACCTGGACACCGAGCGTCGCCGCTCGCCGGCGCGCCTGCTCCAACATCGCCGGGCTGGCGTCGATCGCTTCCAGGGTCACCCCCTCGGGGTAGCGGCCGAGGTTGCGGCCGGTGCCGACTGCCACCTCCAAAGTGGCGCCGCGTGCCCGCTGGCACACCCAGTCCCGACCGCCGGGGAACACCAGTCGATCGACGACGTCCATGACCCGGTCGTAGCGAGGAGCCATCCGGTTGTAGATCTGCCGGACACGCGGCGCCGCTCGGTCGTCACCGGAGCCGCTGGCCCGCCGAGGGTGCCGGCCCGGCGGGGCATTCATCCCAAACGACCAGGCGTCGGTTGCCTCTTGCGCCGATCGGTGCCGGCAGCGGATCGCCGGACCGCCGCTGGGATCGGGCGGACCCTGCGATCCATGGGCCGCATGCAGGACAGATAGGTGGCGACCAGGGCACCGACGAACACGGCGACAGCGACCCCGATGCTCATGGACGCTGGATCGGGATGCCGAGCCGTTCCCGCTCGGCCTCGAACTGGTCGACCTTGGCCCGCAGCCGAGCCAATTCCCCCTCCCCGTCGTGTGGCTGGAGGGGATCCAAAGGCGCCACGGGCCCGGACCGGCCTGTCGGCTCTTGTTGCCGCGCATCATCACCGGCCACACCGACCAACTCCGACAAGGCTCACCTCCCGGCAGACACCCGAACCTGACTGGTTCGGACACTGACTACTATCAACGATAGTGCCATGACTGGAAGGGTGGCAAGCAAGGAGGTGCCGGGCCTCGCCGCCGCCGCCCGCCAACTCACGTTCGAGTCGACTTCGTCGGCGTCGACACCAACGACCAGCGCGGCGCCGCCCATCCCTCGCCCTTGACCCCAACGGCACCTACGACATCTACGGGCTCCCCACCACCACCTTCTCCATCTCTTCGACCGGTGTCATCGTCGGCCGCCAGGCCGGTGGCTTGACCGAACCCCGACTGCTACAGCTCATACGGCAAGCCTTCGGATGACCAGCGAGCTCTGCTCAGCGCCGGCTCCGAGCCCGGAACGTGCCTCGCGACTCGGTGCGCTCGAAAGCGGCATTGACCTCCGCGCCGACGAAGATGGCCATGCCGGTGAGGAACAGCCAGAAGATGAGGATGGCCACCCCGGCGAAGGCACCGTAGGTCCTGCCGTAGGAGCCGAAGCTGGTGGTGTAGAAGGAGAAGCCGAGAGACACCATGGCCCAGAGAGCGGTTCCCAGCACCGCGCCGGGGCTCGCCCATCGCCAGGAGGTGCGCTGGTTGGGAGCCAGCCAGTACAGGAACGAGAACAGCAGGTTGACCAGCACGAGCGCCACGATCCAGCGCACGACTGTCCAGCCGTCGGCGAAGGCGGTGCCGGCGATCGGTACCGACGAGGCGAGGGTCCGACCGAGTTGAGCGCCGAAGACGACAAGAGTCGAGGCGGCACCGCCGAGCAATGCCGAAGCGACCAGCAGCGGTATCGCCAGGAGCCTCTTCTGCACGAAGCTGCGGTCGGTGCCGATCTCGTAGGCCATGTCGAGACCCTCCTCCACCATGACCATGCCGGAGGTGGCGCTCCACAGGGCGACCAGGCCAGCGACGATCACCGTCGCCCACGAGCCACCGCCACGACTCGAGGCAGCGTGTATCGCGCCCGTCAGCACGCCGGCCGCTCCTGCCGGTAGGGCGGCGCTCACCCCCTTGATCAGTTCGACGACAACGTGGTGCGGGATGGCGAGGACGGACGCCGCCGCCAGCAGGGCGATGACCATGGGGAACAGTGAAAGGAACCAGCGGTAGGCGAAGGCGCCGGCGGCCACGACCGCCCGGTCACGTTTCATGTGCCGCCGGGCCGAGGCGAGCGCGGCGACCCAGTCGCCCCTGGTCGCATCGCTGATCTCTGGGGCCGCGTCCCCGGCCGGTGACGGCCGCCACCGGCCGCCGTCACGGCGGAGGGTGCCGCTGCCGCGGCGTGCGTCGTCGGATCGTGTCGGCTCCGTCATGACCAACTACCCCAAGGACCGCTCATCCACGCCCCGCCTCTCGGCGATGGTCACCCAGCGTCACCCGAATCGAATCTGTGAGTGAAAAGTGCACACCCTGTGTCGTTTTCACTCACAGTTCGGCGGGGGTGCGTCTCGTGGGCGCGGGAGGGACCCGGGGCGCGGTCGGTGGGGAGGCGTCAGCCGACCACGGTCACGGCTGCCTGTCCGACTGGCGGACGGATTGGTCGGCTTGGAGGACCAGCAGCCGGTCGCCGGTCTCCAGGACAGGGTCCTGGGCGACGCCGAGCATGACGCCGCCCGCGTGGACGGCACCGAGGACCAGGCCCCGGACCTCGTCTCGTGCCGCGCTCAGCGGGCGACCCACCCACTTCTCGTCCAGGGGGACCTCGTTGAGCTGGTAGCCGTCGGAGTCGACCAGGCGCAGCAGGAGCTCAGCAGCGTGCGGAGCTTCGAGGCTCTTGGCCAGGGTGTGTGCGAGCAGCTCGTCGGCCGAGACGGTCGCGCCGACGCCCAGGTCGGTGAGGGCTCGAGAGACGCTGGGGGAGTGAGCGACTGCCAGCGCCGGCGTGTCGGGGGCCAGCTGGCGGACCAGCACAGCGGTCACGAGCACCTCGGCGTCGCTGGCCCCGGCTATGAGGACCTGCCCGGCGCGCTCGGGATGGCTGCGGCGCACCGCATGTTCCTCGGTCGGGTCGGCGGCGACGACCTGGGCGGCCTCGGGCAGGCCGGAACGGTCCCCGGCGGCCACGACGATCACCTTGCGGCCCTGCTCGACGAGCTCGGCGGCGACACGGGGGACCACTGGGTGCAGGCCGAAGATGATGACCTCGTTGCCGCTGGCCTCGTGGTGCACGATGCCGAGGAGCTTACGCATGTGGCTGGCAGCGACAGCCCCGGCCATCAGCGCGAAAGCCGAGGCGAAGAGGGGGATCGTGGTGAGCATGACCGCGACGGCGATCACCCGGCCGGCCGAGTTCTTGGGGGTGACGTCGCCGTAGCCGACGGTGGTGGCTGTCGTGATCGCCCAGTACAGCGCCGTGCCGTAGGACACCTTCTGGGTGACGGCGAAGCCGGCGGCCCCGGCCATCAGGCAGGCCAGGCCGATGAGGATCAGGCGAGCAGCCTGGGACTCTTTCACCCGGCTGATGAGCACGCTGACGATTCCGAACATCCTCCTCAGCCTGCCAGGCCCGACTCCCCGAGACCCCGGCGGCTCTAAAATCCGTTGTGCGCCGTGGCGGAACCGACGAACCTGGGTCGTGAGTTGGCCGGATCGGAGCGGTGAGAGAAGGTGACGAGATGAAGCTGGCAGAGGCATTGGCGGCCCGGGCCGATGCCCAGGGTCGCCTGCAGGAGCTACGGGGGCGGATCGTGGACAACGCCCGCCACCAGGAGGGCGACGAACCCGCCGAGGACCCCAACGCCCTGCTCGAGGAGGCCGACCGGGTGGCGGTGGAGCTCGGCCGGCTGGTCCGGGCGATCAATGCCACCAACGCCGCTACTTCGGTGGACGGCAACGGGACCATCACCGACGCCATAGCGCAGCGCGACGCTCTCGCTGCAAGGCGGAGGATCCTCGCCGACGCCGCCGGGGCGGCCGCAGGCGGGCACGGCATGCGGATGATGCGCTCGGAGCTCCGACTGGTCAGTGCCCTCGACGTCCCGGCGCTGCGCCGCCGGATGGACGAGCTGGCCCGTGAACGGCGGCAGCTGGATCTGCGAATCCAGGCCGCTGACTGGGTCACAGAGCTGCTCGAGTGACAGAGCTGCTCGACCAGGGCGACGACCAGCCGGCGAGTCGGTAGCCCGACGGCTGACCGGGGCGAGCGCCACGCCTGTTGGCAACTCCCCGCCTGTAAAGCGGAAGGGATCATGGAACCCTCACCACGTCTCGGCCCGTGACAACGAGCATCGAGCAGGCCGGGAAACGGGCAACGGGCACGGCGCAGCGGGCACCACCAGGTGCTGACCGGGAAGCGTCGGGCGAGGGAGGGTCAGGGGACCTCGCCGGAGACCGCCGCCGACCTGCCGAGCCGGCGGCGGTCCGATCGCGGGTCCGGCCCTTGCAGCGAAGCGGGCAGTGGTCGCCGGCCGTGGTGACGGGACCCAGCAGCCGTCAAGGGGGCGGCAGCCCACGCACAGTGGTGCTCGGCCAGGTTGGTGGCGAGGGTCCGGCTGCGGGTCCTGGTCGGAGCGCAGCAGGGCGGTTATCCAGGTCGAGAAGGCGGTCCGCCGGCCACCACCAACCTCGGGGCGGAGACCCGCTGCAGGTCGGCGCGCTGCTCAATGGCCGCTATGGCCTCGCAGCACCCGGCACAGCCCTCGGGGTCGGCCGCCTCGAGCATGCCGGCGATGGTGCAGGCGAGCACCAGCCGCTCGACGCGCTCGGGATGGTGGGCGGCCCACAGGGCGACCATCCCGCCGAGCGACAGCCCGCACAGCGTGGCGCCCTCCACCCCGAGGTGGTCGAGCAGCTCCACCACGTCGTCGCCGAGATCGGCGACCGTGTAGGGGCCGGGCGCCGGCGGAGCGGTCCCGCCGTGGCCCCGGTGCGGCCGGCGGCCCGTCGACACGGTGGGTGGGTACCACGGCATGGTCGCCTGGTGGGCGGCGAGGGCGCGGTCGACCCATGTCCCGGTGGCGCCCAGGTACCCGGCGGGGTCGAGCGGGTCGTCGAGGTCGATGCCGCGCCCGCGCAGGGCGGCGGCGAAGTCGGGGGCGGCAGCAGCTTCCGCCACGGCGGCGGTCGCTGCTTCCCGGCCGATCAGGGGGGTGAGGGCCAGGACCACGCGCTCGGAGAGCACGACCGGGCCGACCCTGTCCAGGTTGGACCGCATGGCGGCGGGGTCGACCTGCAGCCCGGCAACGACGGCGGCGGCGTTGGCGACCGCGCCCCCGGCGAGGGCCGCCGCCACCGGGTTTGGCTTGTGGGGCAGCGTGGAGGAGCCTCCGGGCGCCGGCCGGCGGCAGCACCGGGCGGGGCAGGCCGAGGCGGTCGGCGAAGGCGTCGGCCACCGCAGGGCCGCTGTCGCCAAGAGCAGCGAGCCATCCCGCCGCTTTGGCTCCGAGCGTCGTCGGCAGCGCCGGCTGGAGCAGCGTGCGGGCGAGCATCAAGGTGTCCCGGAGGGCGAGATGGCCGTCGACCAGCCGCCCCGCCCTGACGGCTACGAGCACGGCGGCGGTGTCGAGGATGTCCTGGCTCGTGGCGCCCCAATGCACCCACGCCGCCGTGCCCTCCGAGAGGTTGTGGCGGAGCTCGGCGACCAACGGGATCACAGGGTTCCTGCCCGACCGGGCCCTCTGACCGAGTACGGACGGGTCCAAGGTGAGGGCGGGGACTTCGTCCTCGATCTCCGCCGCCGCGCAGGCCAGCCGGTCGGTGAGGGCCCGGGAGGCGGCGACCGCCATCGGGCCGCTCACGCGAGGACGTTCTCCCCGATCCACGCCTGGAAGGCGTCGCGGTCGCGGCTGACGGCGTCCCATGCCACGTAGAAGTCGTTGTCGCGCTCCGAGTAGCCCGACGTGTAGGAGGGGTGGGCGCCCCCGGGGGCGACGGCCACGGCCGTGAGCGACCAGGTCGGCAGGATCACGTCGCCAGGCACGCGCTCGAGGCGGTCGACCACCTCCTCGACGGTGACCAGCGAGCGGGACGCGGCCAGCACCGCCTCCTTCTGCACGCCGACGATGCCCCACAGCTGCACGTTGCCTTCCCGGTCGGCGCGCTGCGCGTGGATCACGGTCGCATCCGGGTTGATGGCAGCGACGGCTGCCAGCTCCTCGCCGGTGAAAGGGCATGTGACGGGGCGCACCGTCGGCGCCCGTCCCTCGAGGCCCGTTCCCCGGTAGCCGCGCAACACGGCGAACGGCAGCCCGGAGGCACCCGCAACGTAGCGGTTCACCAGGCCGGCGTGGCTGTGCTCCTCGAGCTCGAGAGGGACCGGCCAGCCGTTGTGGTAGGCGTCGCGGAAGCGGTGCAGCGAGCCGACGCCCGGGTTGCCGCCCCAGCCGAAGACGAGCTTGCGCACCGAGCCCATGCCGATCAGCTGGTCGGCGAGCACGTCGGGGGTGAGCCGGACCAGCGTCAGGTCCCGTCGCCGCTGCCGGATCAGCTCGTGGCCGGCGGCGTGGGGGATCAGGTGGGTGAAGCCCTCCATGGCCACCACGTCCCCGTCGTGGACCACCGCAGCAATGCCGTCGCTCAGGTCCATGATCTGCGCCACGGCTCTCCTTCCGCCGGCATCCCGGGCGACGATAGCCCGGCCCATGGCGGTGCAGGTCCCCTGCGGCGGGCGAAGGTCTGCGAGGGTGCGGGAACCGCGCCGGGTGTTGGGGTGTCGTAAGGGAGGGCAGGCTCGCCTCGGTGGGCCCACCCTCCTGACAGGTCGGTCTCAAAGGCGGCACGCTGGTGGTTGTGGTTCCGAGGACCGAGGGCAGCGGTGGTCGTGCCCGCGGGGCAGCCACCGGAGCAACGCCGCCCCCGCGCCTCGAGCAGCGGAGAGGGTTCCGGCCGGACATACAGGGCATGCGCGCTGTCGCCGTCCTGCTCGTCATCGCGAACCACGCCGGCGTGCCTGGCTTCGCCGGCGGCTACATAGGCGTCGACATCTTCTTCGTGGTCAGCGGCTACGTCATCACCCAGCTACTGCTCCGCGAGACGGACAAGGGCGCGCGGCGCGGTCTCGCCGACTTCTACAGCCGGCGGGTGCGGCGCATCGTGCCGGCGGCGACAGCGACCCTGGTGGCCACCGTCGTCACCGCCGGCCTGCTGCTCGGAGCGCGCACCGCCCCCAACCTGCCCGGCGACATCCGCTGGGCGTCGCTGTTCGGAGCGAACTTCCGCCTCATCCGCACCGGCAGCAACTACTTCGTGCCCGGGTTGCAGCCGTCGCTCATCACCCAGTTCTGGTCGCTCGCCGTCGAGGAGCAGTTCTACCTCGCCTTCCCGTTGCTGGTCTTCGTGGCGGCCGGCTCGAGCGCCGTCCGCCGGCGGACGGCGGCGGCGGGTGGGGTGTCGATGGCCGGAGGGGTGGTAGGGCTCGGCGGTGGTCGGGGGCGCGGCGTGCTCGTGGCCGCCGTGACCGCCGGCGCAGCGGTGTCGCTGTGGTGGTCCGTGCACCTCTCGTCTGCCGAGCCGGCCGTCGCCTACTACTCGCCGTTCACCCGCTTCTGGGAGCTGGCCGTCGGGTGCCTGCTGGCCGTGGTGACCACTGGGCGCCCCCGGCCCCGCCGGCGGACCGGTGCGCGCGCCGCCTGGCTGGGCACCGCCGTGTTGGTGGTGGCGCTGGTAGTGCTCGACGGCCACAGCGTGTACCCCGGGTGGCTTGCCTGCCTGCCGTGCGGCGCCGCGGCGCTCCTGCTCTGGGGTGGGAGCTCCGGCACCCGCTGGGGCGTGCCGGGCGTCCTCTCCCGCCGGCCGCTCGTGTACCTCGGCGACATCTCGTACTCCCTGTACCTCACCCACTTCGCCTGGCTGATGCTGCCCGAGCAGCTGGCGCACCCGTTGACGGGATGGTGGTGGCGGGCGGTGGAGCTCGCCGGGACTCTCGCCACCGCCATGCTGTCGTACCACCTGCTCGAGAACCCGGTGCGGCGCTCCCGGCGCCTGGCCGGCGACCGGGTGGCCGTGGTGCTGGTCCTGTGCGTCTGCGTGGCGGCGTCGTGGACGGCGTCGCTGGTCGTCGGGCACCTCCTCGTGTGACCTCCCGCCCGGATGGGCGACCCCGGGCGGTCCTCAGCCCCACCCGGTGATGGCGGCGGGATACCGGGGAGCGAGGCGCACGTGGAAGGTGGAGGAGATCCTGCGGATCACGTAGGTGGCCAGCACGTCCTCGCCGGTGTAGCTGTAGTGCACGCCATCGCTGGCGCGCAGCTGACCGGGTGCCCCGTTGACCAGCCCCGCCGGCTCGAACTGGCCGCCCGGTCCGGAGAACAGCTTCCAGACCGACACGTAGGCGGCGTCGGGGTTGGCGCTGACGGCCTCCTGGTACAAGGAGTCGAGCAGGGCCATGCCGGCGCTGAAGCCGGGTTGCTGCATCACCGGCATGCCCACCCACAGGGCGTATGCCCCGGCCGCCGTGGCCTGCCGGACGAGGGCAGAGACACGCGCGAGGTAGGCACGCTTCCACGCCGCCGTGCCGAACGGCACGGCCGAGCCGCCGACGTACATCCCCTGCTCGTCGTTGCCGCCCAGGCTGAACAGCACCAGTTGGGGGTGGTAGCGCCGCAGGTCGGTGGCCAGGTGCGCCGGCCAGTCGTAGAAGGACCGTACGACGAGCCCGGTCGAGGAGACGTCCTTCTGAACGAGGTTCAGACCGGAGGTGGGTGACAGGTGGCGCTGCAGGCCCCAGCCCAGGTCGTTGCCGAGCGAGTCCCCGACCTCGAGCACCGTGCAATGGCCCACGGCGACGGTGGAGGCGCCAGCGGCCAGCGACAGGCCGCACCCAGCCGACACGCTCCGGCGGGGTGCGGCCGGGGCTGTGGTGCTGGCGGCGCCGGGGGCGGATCCCGATGTCACCCGGGCCGGGCCCGCACCGGCTGTCGTGGCTGCCGGCGTTGTCGTGGCTGCCGGCGTTGTCGTGGCTGCCGGCGCCGTCGTGGCTGCCGGCGCCGTCGTGGCTGCCGGCGCTGTGCTCGTGGGTCGCCGGGGCTGCGACGACACCGTGACCGCCGTCGCCAGCAGGGCGACCAGCACCAGGCCGAGGGAGAGGCGCAACCCCCACGCGGGGCGGCGCTCCGCCCGCCTGTCAGGGTCCATTGGTACACCGCCTGCGCCGGGCGCGCTGCGAGCAGCCATGCCCATACGACGCAGGCGGGGACGCGAACGTTCCCCCCTCCGCCACTCCCGGTCTCGGCGGCCGCCCGACGCCGAGACGGGTGTCCCGGTGGCGAGGGCCGCCTACTTCTTGCGGCGCTTCGCGATGACGTTGCGGTAGGCCTCCTGCTTCTCGCTGGCGACGCGCCCTACGGCCACGGCGAAGTTCTTCGCCGTCGCCGGCAGGGAGGAGAGGAAGCTCGGGTCGAGGAAGCCCCCCGCCTTGTCGTCGAAGATGCCGTGGGCACCCGCGTCCCGCTGGGCGTCCACCGGCTGGCTGAGGTTGTCGGGCCGGTCGGCCCGCACCGGCTGGTCGGTGAGCTGCGTCCCCCACGCCCCGACGGCGGCGTACTGGTTGGCGAAGCCGGGGACGAGCTGGGCGGCCATGACGAGCAGCTTGTTCCACGAGCCGATGACCTTGTCCCTCCGACCGTCGAGCGCCACCTCCAGGATGAACCGGGCGCACACCTCGGGCTGGTAGATCGGCGGCACGGGTTGAGGGTGGCGCCCGAGGGTCGTCCGGCTCCAGTTGAACTGCGGTGTGTTGACCGCCGGCAGGTGGACCATCGACATGCGGACGTGGCTGCCCTCGTGCAACAACTCGGCGCGCACGGACTCGAAGAACCCCCGGCAGGCGAACTTCGACGAGCAGTACGCCGACTGCAGCGGGATCCCGATGAAGGCAAGGGCCGATCCGACGTCGAGGATCGTTCCACGGTCCCTCGGCCGCATGCGGGCAAGGGCTGCCATGGTGCCCCAGACCTGCCCGAGGAACGTCACCTCGACCGCCCGCTGGAAGTCGGCGGGCGGGACCTCCCACGAGGGGGCGAACACGGTCGTCATGGCGTCGTTGACCCACACGTCGACCGGTCCGAGCTCCGCTTCGACCCGGGATGCTGCCGCATCGACCTCGTCGAAGTGGGCGACATCCGTCGGGAGTTGCAGGGCCCGGCGGAGGCACCGGTGATCACGACGATCTTGCGGGACGGCATGGGGCGTCTCCTTTGCGAGGCGGTGCTGTCGGCACCGTGGTCGGTGGACGGTCGATGCGTACCCACTTGTCGCCAGGGGTCCCCGCCTCGGGGAGTCGCAAGACCGGCGGGCGGCCGGATCCCGGCCGGTGCATCCTCGCTCGGTAGTGTCTGGCGGGGCGCCGGCTGGCGCCCGCGGACCGGCAACGGGGGGGAACATGAGCGAGGAAGAGACCTTCGGCGGGCAGATGCCCTCCAGGGAGGGGCAGGCGGTGCTCGAGGTGCACGGGATGGCACCCGTGCCGCTCGCCAACCGCTACGGACGCCTGTTCCGGGTGTTCACCGTCTGGTTCACGCCCAACCTCGTGCCCGCCGCCTTCTTCATCGGCACCCTCGTGTCCGCCAGCTACATCGGCCTCGGGTTCTGGCTGGGTTCGCTCGCCTGCCTCATCGGTGCTGCACTCGGCGCGCTGCCCGTGGCCCTGCTTGCCACGTACGGTCCTCGCACGGGCCTCGGGCAGCTGCCACTCGCCCGGCTCCAGTTCGGCCGGACAGTGGTCGTGCCGGGTTTGCTGCAGTGGGGCTCGACGGTGGCGTGGGACGCCCTCAACGCCATCTTCGGAGCCGAAGCCGTGCACCTGCTGCTGTCGGTGCCGTTCTGGGTCGGGCTGCTGCTGGTGCTCGCCGGCCAGGGGCTGCTCGGCTTGTTCGGCTACGAGGCGATGCACACCTTCCACAAGTGGATGGCCCTCGTCCTCGGGGCCATGTTCGTGGTGATAACCGTGAAGATCGCCGAGATCGGCAACTTCAACTCACCGGCGACGGCCCACGGCGGCAACCTCGTTGGCGGGTTCCTGCTCCTCGCGACCATCTCGGCCAGCTTCGTGGTCGCGTGGGCGACATACGCCTCCGACTACACCCGCTACATGCGCCCGGAGATGTCCCGCGGGGGGATCTTCGCCCTCACCCTGGCGGGGGTCACCGTCTCCACCGTATGGGTGGAGGTGCTCGGCGCCGCCGTGGCGGCCGTCGCCGTCAACTCGACGGCCGCCGGGTTGCGCCACGTGGTCGGCGGCGGCGTGCTCGGCGCGCTGACCCTCGTCGCCGTGTGGATCGGGACGGTGGCGGTCAACGCCATGGACGACTACAGCGGATCGCTCGCCCTGCAGGCGACGGGCCTCCGGGTGCGCCGCCCGGTGATCGCCGTCGTCGCAACCGCCATCGCCTTCGGGCTGACCCTGTGGCTCGACACCGGGAGCCTGTCCACGAAGTTCACCAACCTCCTCCTGTTCATCACCTACTGGATCCCTCCGTTCGCTGCGGTGCAGATCGTCGACTGGTGGCGCAACCGCGGGGCGCCCCCGGCGCACCACGCCATGGACATCCAACGCCTCCGGCCGGGCTGGGACGCACTCGTCGCCCTGCTCGCCGGCTACGGGGCGGCGGTGCCGTTCATGGACACCACCCTCTACGTCGGGCCCGTCTCCTCGGCGGTCCTCCACGGTGGCGACATCGCGCTCGCCGTGGGCTTCGTCGTCGGCGGCGCCGTCTACGCCGCTCTGCGTTACGCACAGACCCGGTCCTGGTGGGACGACCAGGTCGCAGAAGCCCCCGCCCCGAGCGGGGTCACTGCGTGATCGACCTCCTCGTCCAGCGGGCACGGCTGGCCACGGACCCAGGCGGCCCTCCGGTGTCCGTCCAGGTCGACGACGGGCGCATGGTAGCCATCGGAGACGACCCGCTCGGGGATCCAGCAGCGAGTCGCGAGGTGATCGACGCCCGCACGTCGCTGCTGTCGCCGCCGTTCGTCGAGCCCCACGTTCACCTCGACACGGCCCTCACTGCCGGCCAGCCCCGGTGGAACGCCAGCGGGACCCTGTGGGAGGGCATCGCCTGCTGGGCCGAACGCCGCCGGGACGCGACCCGGGAGGACGTCCTTCGCCGGGCCGAGCAGGTCGTGCGCTGGCAGGTCGCCAACGGCGTCCTCCACGTCCGGAGCCATGTGGATGTCACAGACCCGGACCTCGCCGGCCTCGATGCTCTCCTCGAGCTGCGCGACCGGGTACGCGACGTCGTCGGCCTGCAACTGGTGGCCTTCCCGCAGGAGGGGATCTGCTCCTCCCCGGGAGGCGAGGAGCGCATGCGGGAAGCGGTGCGCCGCGGGGTGGACGTGGTGGGGGCCATACCGCACTTCGAGGACACCAGGGAGGACGGGGTGCGGTCCGTCGAGTGGGCCGTCGCCCTGGCAGAAGAGGCCGGTCTGCTCGTCGACGCCCACTGTGACGAGATCGACGACGAGCAGTCCCGGTTCGTCGAGGTGCTCGCCACACGGGCCCTGCGGACCGGGCTGCGCCACCGCGTGACCGCCAGCCACACCACGGCGATGGGCTCCTACAACGGGGCGTACAGCTACAAGCTCCACCGCGTCCTGCAGCGTTCGGGCATCCACCTGGTGTGCAACCCGATGGTCAACCTGCACCTGCAGGGGCGCATGGACGCCTATCCCCGCCGCCGCGGCCTCACCCAGGTCAAGGAGCTGCTCGCCGCGGGGATCAACGTCGCCTTCGGTCACGACGACGTCATGGACCCGTGGTTCCCGATGGGTACCGCCAACCCCCTGCAGGTCGCCCACGCCGGCGCCCTCGCCGCCCAGCTGATGGGCCGGGCGGAGATCGAGGAGTGCTTCCGCTCGGTCACCGACCGGGCTGCCGCCGTCCTCGACCTCGGCGACCGCTACGGCATCGGGGTCGGTTGCCCCGCCAGCTTCGTGCTGCTACCAGCGGCTGACCCCTTCGACGTGGTCCGCCGCCAGGTGCGACCCACCCATGTCGTCGCCAACGGCCGCCTCGTCGCCGAGTCGGCGCCGCAGGCCGTAACCCTGCGGTGGCCCGGCCGCCCGGCGGAGGTGGTGGACTTCGTGCGCAGCGGCGACGCCGACGGCGCCGCGTGGC
>JAJZJY010000050.1 GCA_021809885.1 Actinomycetes bacterium | reverse complement strand
GCCCTCGTTGCACAGCTGCGCGGCGCCTTCGGGCTGCCGGCAGCGCTCGCCTCTGGCCACAGTATCGGGATCCTGACGGCAACCGGGAGGGAAGCCGACGAAGTGGTGCGCCACTTGGAGGCCGTCGGTGTCCGTCAACATGTGGCAGGTCGCGTCGCCCGTCACTCCCGGCGCGTACCGGTCACCGTGTGTTGACGGCACCGGTGACGGCGGTTCACGACAACAACGCTGAGTCCCATGGGCTTGCTCCTCGGAGTCGAGTATCCACCCCCGCCAGCCGTTCGTGGTGGACCCCCAGGCCTCTGCACGGAGACCGCCCCTCGAAGGCTGGCAAATCGATAGACAGAACTTCTTGACGCATCCGATCGGAACTGCCATACTTGCTTACTAGTGAGTGAATCGCTCATATATGAGCAGTCTAGGGACCAGTCGAGCGGTGGTCGCAGCCCTCGCGAAACCCCGCCGGCGCCGGCGGCCGCGTGTGCCGCCGATATCCTCATGCTGCTGGCCGGCGAAGCGGCACCGCTGTCCACGGCCGCGATCGCCAAGAGCATCGGCGCCAACCGGTCGCTGGTCTCGCGGGTGCTCAGCGAGCTGCAGTCGCGACGCCTGGTCGAGAGGGTGCCAGGGAAGACCTATGAGCTCGGGCCGCGAATCCTAGAGCTGGGGGCGGCGTACGCCGCGACCCAGGGTTTCGGCCAAAGCGTGCACGCCACGCTCAACGAGGTCGCTCACGCCACCGCCCAGACCACCAACCTGGCGATCCTGGTCGACCTCGACGTGCTCTACCTGATGAAGCACGAGGGACGGGACTCCGTTATCGGCGTGTCGCAGGTCGGCTCACGCTTGCCCGCGAGCTGCACCGCTGTCGGCAAGGCGCTCCTCAGCTGTCTCGAGGACGGCGACATCGAACGCCGGTACGCCAGCGTCACGGACCTCCCCCGGCTGACGCCGCATTCCGTCGGGACCCTTGGGGATCTCCTTCGTGACGTCCGGGCAACCCGAGACCGGGGCTACGCCATCGAACGGGACGAGACCGCGGTCGGCCGGACCTGCTTGGCGATGGCGGTGAGCTGGCACGGCGTTCCCTGCAACCGGGCGGCGCTCGGCGTGTCCATGGCCAACGCCACCTACGACGACGACGCCGGCACCATCCTGCCCCGATTGCAGATGGCCGCTGCCCGTCTCGAGAAGGAAGCCGCGGCGCGGCTCGTCCTCGAAGGGCCCAGCGACCCCAGCCGCACCTATGGCGAACGGTCGAACGGGCAAGGCGAACGGTCGAACGGGCAAGGGCACCGCGAGGGACCGGCGGGACGCGGCGATCGCATCGGCGCGCCCGCGCCGACCCGGGCGGCCGGCAGGCGGGCTGGCGACGGCAGGAGCTCCGGATGACCGATACCCGCCCGGCACCGACCGGGGATCTCGCCACACCCCGGCGCCCCGCCCGCTTGGGCGCCATCGGCCTCGGAGGGTGGGGCCAGGCCCTTGCCCTGGCCTACGCGGGCAGCCCGTCGCTGGTGCTCCACGGGTGCCACTCCCGGGACGAGGGCCGCCGGGCGGCGTTCGCCGAGCGCTTCGGTTGCCGTCCGTACCCGTCGCAGCAGGAGCTGCTGGCCGATCCCGAGGTGGACGCAGTGGTCATCGCGGTCCCCAACGACCGGCATGCCGACGTGGTCGTCGCCGCCGCCGCCGCCGGCAAGCACGTCTTCGTCGATAAGCCGCTGGCCGTCACCGTGGCGGACCTGGCCCGGATCCGTCGGGCCGTCGAGTCCTCGGGGGTCGTGCTCGCCTGCGGCCACACCGCCCGCCGGCTGGCCGGCATCCGCCAGCTGAAGCGCGAGATCGACGGGCGCAGCATCGGGACGGTGACCTCGGTTGAGGCCGTCTACGACAACGAACGGGGCCTCACCATCGAGCCGGACAACTGGCGGGCCGACCCCGCCCAGTGCCCCGGCGGTCCGCTGACCCAGATCGGCATCCACCACATCGACAACCTGCAGTACCTGCTGGGCCCCGTCCGCCGGGTGTGCGCCCTCGGACGCTCCCCACGGCCCGAGGTGGCCAACCAGCTCCAGGTGGCGACCGTCCTCGAGTGGGACGACGCGGTGGGCTACCTGGGGACCGACTGGTGCACGCCCGGAACGTTCAGCATCGAGGTGCACGGCACCGGGGGCCGGTTGCGCTACGACCTCGACTACGCCTGGTGGGGCGATTCGGCCCGCACCGACGACCACGCCACGCTGACCCGCACGGTGCCGGTCACCGGCGGGGGGCCGGCGGCCGGCACGGCATCGTCGGCCGCCGAGGTGGTGCCGCTGGGCACCGGAAACCATCTCCTCGAGGAGATCGAGGAATTCGTCGGCGCCGTGACGGGGGGCCGCCCGTCGAGGTCGGTCTGGACGCCGCCGAGGCCAATGCGGCCGTGCTCCTGGCGGCAGTCCGCTCGCTGCTCGGCGGTCGGGTGGTGGACGTGGCCGACGTGACCGAGACCATCCGCGCCGCTACTTCGTCATGACCGGAGGAGGGGGGAGGCGGCAGGAGGAGGGGGAAGTGCGCTCAGGCAAAGGGGGTCAGCCGCGTACCATCCTGTGCGCCGGCGCCCTGCCGGACCACGTCGGTGCCCGGCTGGCCACCATGGGAGCGGTCGTCACCACGGACACCACCGACGAGGGCGAGCTGGCCGCCGCCGCCGCCGGGGCGGCCGTGATCGTGGCGCGAGCGAACGCCCCCCTGACGGCCACGGTGATCGATGCCGCCTCCGGGTTGCAGGTGGTGGCCCGTAGCGGCACCGGGACGGACAACGTGGACCTGCAGGCAGCCACCGCACGCGGCATCCCGGTGGTCGTCACCCCCGACGCTGGCACCGACGCGGTAGCCGAGGGAGCGGTCGCCATGCTCTGTGCGCTGGGCAAGCGGCTCACCCAGCTCACGGCGCTGACACGCGACGGCCGGTGGGCGGATCGGGACCAGATCGGCCTCCTCGACATCGCCGGGTCCCGGGTCGGGGTGGTGGGCTACGGCAGGATCGGCCGGCGGGTCGCCCACCTGATGCGCGCCCTCGGCGCCGAGGTCACCTTCTTCGACCCCTACGTGACGGCGGAGGACGCCTTGGACCGCAAGGCGGGCTCGGTGGCCGAGGTGCTCTCCGGGTGCCCGTTCGTCAGCCTGCACCTTCCCCTCACGGACGAGACCCGGGGTGTGGTGGACCGCGACCTGCTGCAGCGGTGCCGGCCCGGCTCCGTGCTGGTCAACACCAGCCGCGGTGCCCTGGTGCGCTCGCTCGACGACCTGGCCGACGCCCTGGACGCCGGCTGGCTGGGCGGGGTGGGCCTCGACGTCTACGCGGAGGAGCCCCCGGACCAGGCCCACCGGCTCTTCCTGGACCCGCGCGTCATCGCCACCCCGCACCTGATGGCGCTGTCGCCTGCCGGCCGCGCCCGCATCTACGACGACATGTGCTCAGGGATCGAGGCGGTCCTGGCCGGCCGCCGGGCCCCGGTCGTCGCCAACCCCGACGTCTACAGCGGAAGAGCAAAGGAGCAGTGACCGAGTGATGACAACGGCGATCAAGGCAGGCCGCATCATCAGAGGGGACGGCACGGTCGTCGAGGGCCCCGCCACCCTCGTCGCCACCGACGGCCGCATCACCGGGGTCGGCCCGGCCGACCAGGTGGCCGTGCCGCCTGACGCCACGGTGGTGGACGCCGGGGACTGCACCCTGATGCCGGGGATGATGGACCTCCACCTGCACCTGACGCAGTGGAACGTCCTGACGTTCAAGAACTACCGAGCGGCGGCGTTCGAGGTCTCGCCCCAGCTGCAGATGCTGTACGCCCTGCTGCATGCCCAGATGTGCCTGGAGAGCGGCTTCACGACGCTGCGGGACATGGGCGGCAACAGCTACGCAGGTCCCCTGGTGGCCGAGATGTGTGCCCTGCGCGAGGCCATCGAGCTCGGCATCCACGCCGGGCCCCGCATCGTGGTGGCCGCCTTCACGGTCATGACGGGCGCCCACCTCGATCTCATCTTCCCCCGCAACGCCATCCGCCAGCCGTTGGCCACGGCTGACGGGCCGTGGGGCCTGCGGGCCCTGGCCCGGCACCACCTGCGGACCGGCGCCGACTGGCTCAAGACCTGCACCTCCGGCGGGGGCGGGACGGACAAGGAGGAGCCCGACGTCCGCAACCTGACGCAGGACGAGCTCGACGCCCTGACCGACGAGGCCCACGCCTTCCACAAGCGCTGCGCCTGCCACGCCTTCACGCCCCACGCCCAGAAGATGGGGGTGCTGGCCGGCGTGGACACCGTCGAGCACTGCGTCTTCACCGACGACGAGGCCATCACGATGATGCTCGACACCGACAAGACGCTGGTCCCCACGCTGGCGCACCGGTCCGACAAGGCCATCGAGCAACGGCGCAGCGTCGGCACCTCGCAGTTCGTGCTCGACAAGATGAAGCGGATCCAGCCGCACACCGAGGAGACCTTCCGGCGGCTGCACGCGGCGGGACTGCGGATGGCCCTGGGCACGGACACGCAGATCGACCCGGCCATGGGCGACAACGCCTACGAGATGGAGATCTACGTCGACTACGGCATGACCCCGGCGGAGGCCCTGGCGACCGCGACGGTGAACGCCGCCTACGCCCTCGGGATGCAGGATGATCTTGGCACCCTGGAGGTGGGCAAGCTTGCCGACGTCTTGGCTGTCGACGGCAACCCGCTCGACGACATCAGCGTCCTGCAGAGGCGAGAGCGGATCCACCTGGTGGTGAAGGAGGGCGACGTGATGGTGGACCGCCGCCCCGGCTTCCCCGGCCGCCGGGTCGTACACAGCGAGGACTGGTCGTGGCAGATCGGCTACTGAACCGACACCCCCGGTCCGCCACCCGGTCGGTCGCGGGAACGTGAGCGACGAGCCCGTGCCCACCGGCGACCCGACGCGAGTGGTGGTGGTCGGCGGCAGCAGCGGTATCGGCCTGGCTGCCGTCGAGCGGTTCGCCGCCGACGGCGCATCCGTGTACGCGCTGTCGCGGCGCGGCGTGGCGCCTCCGTCCGGGCGACCGGAACGGGCGGCCAGCGGTCGGCCCGGCACGGTGACGTCGCTAGCAGTGGACGCCACCGACGCCGACGCCATCGGCCGCTGCCTGGCCGGCGTGATGGTCGAGGGCGACGTCGACACGCTTGTGTACTGCGCCGGGCTCAACGTCCCCGAGCGCCGGCTGTGCCAGCTGACGCCCGCCACCTGGCGCGCCGTGGTGGCCGCCAACCTCGACGGCGCCTACTACGCGGTGGCGGCCTGCCTCGAGTCACTGCGCCGCAGCCGGGGGAGCGTCATCCTGGTGAGCAGCGCGTCGGTGCTGTGGACCAACCAGTCTGGTGCCGCCTACCAGGCGTCGAAGGCCGGGCTGATGGCACTTGCCCGGGCGGGGAACTTCGAGGAGCACGGCGCCGGGATCCGGTTCACCACCATCTTTCCCGGCGTGGTGGACACCCCGCACCTCGACCGGCGGCCACGGCCCCCGGACGAAGCCACCCGCCGGCAGATGCTGACGCCCGACGACGTGGCGTCGGCCTGCCGCTACGTCGCCGGCCTGCCGCCGCGGGTGTGCATCCCGGAGCTGGTGCTGCTGCCCACCGCCCTGCAGACACCGGGGAACACCTGTGTCGAGTGACCGGAGCACGCGACCGACCTCAGGAGGACCATGCGACTTCGACCGATGATCGATTCCGACGGGCCGTCGGTGGGTGGGTGGTGCTCCATCCCGTCCGCCTTCTGCGCCGAGCTGATGGGCCGGGCCGGGTTCGACTGGGTGTGCGTCGACACCCAGCACGGGCTCATCGGCTACCAGGAGATGGCGGCCATGCTCCAGGCGCTGGCCGTCACCGGGACGCCTGGCCTGGTCCGCGTGGCGTGGAACGCCCGGGGGGAGATCGGCAAGGCCCTCGACGCCGGTGCCCAGGGCGTCATCGTCCCCATGGTGAACACGCCTGACGACGCCGCCCGGGCGGTGGCCGCCTGCCGGTACCCCCCGGAGGGTGAGCGCAGCTTCGGCCCCGTGCGGGCCGCCTTCGGGCTCGACGACTACAGCCCGGCCAACGCCAACGACGACGTCACCTGCATCGTGCAGGTCGAGACCCGCCAGGCCGTGGAGCTGCTGCCCGACATCCTGGCCGTCCCCGGTGTCGACGTGGCCTACGTCGGCCCTGCCGACCTGGCCGTCTCCTACGGGTTCGCCCCCAGCTTCGCCGTCCCCGACATGCGGCACCTCGATGTGCTCGACAAGATCCTGCAGGTCTGCCAGGACGCTGGGACCGTCGCCGGCATCCACTGCACCGCCGCCTCCGACGTCGTGCACTGGATCGGGCAGGGCTTCGGCTTCGTCACCGCCGGGTCCGACCGGGGCTACATGGCCAGGGCCGCCGGCGCGGAGCTCGCCGCCATCCGCCAGCAGACCGCCTGGTCGGGATCGCGCTGACCATGGGCGGCCTCGACCTCGCCACGGCCCGCCGGCTGGCCGACGACGTCCTGGCCGAGGGTCGGCACCGGGCGCTGCCGCCTCTGGCGGTGGCCGTCCTCGACGAGCGAGGCGTGCTGCGGGTGCTAGTCGCCGAGGACGCGGTGGGCCTGCTCCGGCCGGACATCGCCGTGGCCAAGGCCTGGGGTGTCCTCGGCATGGGCCGCTCCAGTCGGGCGATGGGCGCCCGGGCCGCCGAGGCGCCCGCCTTCTTCGGAGCCCTGTCGGAGCTCTCCGGGGGCGGGTCGTGCCGGTGCCCGGGGGCGTGCCGGTGGTGGGAGCCCACGGACTGCTCGACGCCGTGGGCCCAGCGGCGCCAGTTCGGACGACGACGCGTGCGCCCTGGCCCCCGCCGCCACCGGTGGGCTGCGGAGCGAGGCCTGAGGCCGGCGGCGGGGGCGGAGCGGGCCGTCGCCCGGGTCACCGGGCAGTCAGGCGCGCCAGGCGGTGCCGACGTCCTGGTGCTGCCAGACCTGGGTGCCGGCAACATCGCCGACAGGCTCGTGCACCACCGGGCAGGCACCAGCGCCGTCGGACCGTCGCTGCAGGCCTGGCCCGCCGGTTCCAACTGGCCCCACCCGGAACAATGTCCTACTCCAGGAAAGGAATCACCATGAAACCATCCAAGCGGATCACCGCCTCCATCCTCGCCACCGGGTGCGCGCTGGCGCTCGCCGCGTGCGGCAAGAGCACTGCGTCAAGTGCCGGCGCGACAGCGACGAAATTCCCGACGAAACCGATTACCTTGATCGTGCCGCAGGCCGCCGGCTCGGCCAGCGACATCCTGGCCCGAACCTTTGGCCGGAGCCTGGGGACGGCTCTGCACGTCCCGGTCGAAGTCAAGGACCTCCCCGGCGGGTCCGATTCCATCGGGCTGGCCGCCGTCGCCGGAGCGCCAGCCGACGGCTACACCGTCTTCGTGCCGTCGGAGAGCATGCTCTACGGCCTGGCCCAGCACCTGAGCCCCTACACGCCGTCGGACCTGACGTTCCTGGCCCGGCTCGTCGAGTATCCGATGGGCTTCTACATCTCCACCAAAGCCCCCTTCAGCACGATGCAGGGTCTTGTCAAGTACGCTAAGAGCCATCCCGGTGCCGTGTCGGTCTCCGCCTCGGGCGCCGTATCGGCCGGTGAGCAGATCGTGGCGAACCTCGAATCTGCCGACAACATCAAGCTGAATTACGTCGCCGTCAAGGGCGGCAACAAGGCTGCCCTTGCCGTGCTCAGCGGTCAGTCGATGGTGGGGGCGGGCGTCCTGACCAACGCCATGCCCTACGTCAAGTCCGGCACGATGCGTGTCATCTACATCTCGTCCCGCTCCTCCGACCCCTCGTTCCCGACCGCGCCCACGGCGACCTCGCTGAAGATCAACGACGTCGTCGGCAACTGGGTCGGTCTGGTGGTGCGGAAGGGGACCCCGGCAGCGGTCGCCGACAAGCTGCTCGTCGCTGCCGACAAGGTCGCCAACAGTGCGAGCTGGCTCGCCTTCGTGAAGAGTAAGAACATCGCACCGTCGTGGGCCGGTACGGCGACCTTCACGGCCCAGGTGAACCGGGAGTACCCGACGATCACCTCCTACGTCTCCTCTGCCAAGAAAGCCAAGTGAACATCGACCTGCCCGTGCAAGACGTCCCGGGCGGCGGGGCTGCCAGCGCGCAGGCGGCCCTCGCGCCCGGCGCGACACAGAACAAGACACCGGCCCGCGGGCGCGAGCTGGTCCTGTACGCCGTGCTCGTCGGTATCGGCGTCTACTCCGCCGTCGAGGCGACCCGCTTCCCGAGGCCGTTCCCAACCGGACCTGGTCTGGTGCCGATGATCGCGGCCGGAATCCTGGCGGTGCTCGGCGCCGCCGGCATCGTGAAGGTGCTGCTGGGGACCCCTCAGCCGCTGGAGCCGATCGCCTGGTCACGCGTTGCGCGGCTGGGAGCCGCGGTTATCGCCTACCTGCTGCTATTGCAGGCCCTGTCGTTCCTGGCGGCGACCTTCATCGGCGGAATGCTGGTCTCCGAGTCCGCCCGGGACGCCCGCGACGTGGGCCGCCTCCATCGCCACTGGCAGGAGCTGTCGATCGTGGTCGTCATCGTCGTGGGGATCTACCTGCTCTTCCAGGACGTCCTCCACACCCAGCTCCCATGACCGTCGCGCCTCCCGCGGCGACGACCACGGTATCGCACACGAAAGGAACGGCACTTTCATGAAATTCGGGATCCACCTGACCGCCCAGGACTGGGATACCTTCAGACGGCAGTGCACCATGGCCGAGGACGCCGGCTTCACCCACCTCTGGTTGGCCGAGACCCCGTTCTTCGCCCGCGACTCGTACATCGCCCTGGCGGAAGCGGTCCGGGCGACCCGGCAGTGCCTAGTGGCGCCGGGCTGCACCAACGTGGTACTGCGCCACGAGGTGCTGGCGGCGTCGGGTCTGGCCTCGGTCGACGCCATGGCCCCGGGTCGGGTGATCTGCGGTATCGGATCAGGAGACCGTGCCGTGCGCCTGCTCGGGCGTCGCCCGACGCCTGTGGCGGAGACCCGCCAGGTCATCGGCCGGTTGCGCCAGTTCTGGAGAGGAGAGGAGGTCGACTACGACGGGCAGACCGTGCAGTCTGCGTACAGCGCCGAGCCGCTGCCCGTCTACCTCTTCGCCGAAGGCGTCCGGACGCTGGCGCTGGCCGGCGAGACGGCCGATGGCGTCGTCGTCGGCTCGGGCATCGACGAGGGCATCGTGTCGTGGGCTCTCGACAACGTGCGCAAGGGGATGGCGGTCGTCGAGCGGACAGCGCCGCCCGACACCTGGTTCGCCTGTTTCGCCAGCATCCACAGCGACATCGCCCTCGCCCGCGACGCCATCCGGCCCCGATTGGCCAACCGCGTCCGGCACAACGTCATGGCCGCGCCGGACCTGGTGCCCGCCGAGCATCGGGCGGAGTGCGACCGCCTGCTGCGAGCGTTCGACCTGAAGCAGTGGCACAAGCCGGCGCAGGCGTCGCTCGTCACGGACTACATGGTCGACCGGTTCACCCTGGCCGGACCGCCCGAGACGGTGTTGGCCCGGTTGCAGAACCTGTCAGCCGGTGGTGTTGACGGTGTCGTCGTCAACCTCACGCCAGCAGACTTCGATGCGCAGGTCGACCGCTTCGCCCGTGACATCATCGCTGCGGTCGCCGCCGCAACGCCGTGAACCGAACCGCCCGGACGACAGGCCGTCCCCGCGTGTTCTGCCACTGCGGTGGTTGGTCCACTGGGGGCCCGGCCGGCGCGGCACGTCGTCGCTGAGGACGCCATGGAACCGTACCTGCATGCGGCCAGCAGCCTCCTGAGCGCCAACGTCTTCGTCTTCCTGGCGCTCGGCACGGTGGTCGGCATGATGCTGAGCTCCATACCGGGTCTGGGTCCGTCGGTGACCATCGCGCTGCTGTTGCCCATGACCTTCGGGCTGCAGCCGTTGCAGGCGCTCGTGTTCCTGACGAGCCTCTACCAGGCTTCGGAGTACGGGGGTTCGATCACGGCCATCACGGCCGCCACGCCGGGCACGTCGAACGCGGCGGCCCTGGTGCTCGACGGGTACGAGATGTTTCGTCGGGGGAGGCCTCAGAAGGCGTTGGGGTACTCGCTCTGGTCGGCCGCGGGGTCCTCGCTAATCGCCACCGTCGCCCTGCTGCTCATCGCTTCGCCGATCTCCCATTTGGCCCTCTCCATCGGTACGGTGCAGCTGGCGTCGCTCGAGCTGTTCGCCCTGACCCTCGTGGCTTCGCTGATGCAGGGCTCCACATTGAAGGGGATGCTGAGCGTCGGCCTCGGCCTGCTCCTGAGCACGGTGGGAACCGACGTGTTGAGCGGCGCCCCGCGGTTCACGTTCGGCGTGCCGCAGTTGTTAAACGGTATCCCGCTCGTTCCGCTGCTGCTCGGGCTGTTCGCCGTCTCCGAGGCGGTCCGTCTGCTGACCCGTGACCAGGCCGTCCGACGTGTCCCTATGACGCGCCAGCGGCTGGTGTGGCTGTCGTTCACAGAATGGTGGCGGACAGTCCCTATCGTCCTCTTCGGCACGGTCATCGGCTTCTTCCTCGGTCTGCTCCCCGGCTTGGCCGGCACCGTGCCGCCGTGGATCAGCTACAGCGCGGCGAAGAGCGCGTCGCGGGGCAGGGAGAAGTTCGGCGAGGGTGCGACGGCAGGCATCGTGGCGCCCGAGGCGACGAACGGGGCGGTGATGCACGCCACGTTGGTGCCGGCGTTCTTCCTCGGTATCCCCGGCACACCGTCGTCGGCGCTCATCCTCGGAGCCATGACCATCGTCGGCTTGACCCCGGGGCCGCTCGTGTACGCCCACCACCAGTCCCTGATCCTGGCGGTCTTCGAGGCGCTCATCATCTCGGTCGCCCTGCTGTGGATCGTCGGTACCTTGGTCACCAGCGCGTGGGCCAACGTGATCGGTAAGCTCAACCAGAAGGCGCTTGGGACAGCGATCCTGCTTCTCGCCGTAGTGGGGGCGTACGCCTCGAACGGACAGATGTTCGGTGTCTACGTCGCCCTCATCGCCGGGGTCGCGAGCGTCGTCTTTCGGGCGACGGGCTTCTCGATCCCGGCCCTCGTCATCGCGTTTGTCATCGGCCCTGGGTTCGAGAACAACTTCCGGACGGCGCTCACCTACTCCCACGGCAGCTACCTGGTCTTCTTCACCAACCCCGTGAGCGCGGCGTTCCTGGGCCTCGCCGTGGCCTCGGTGGCGTTCAGCGTCTGGCAGTCCAGGCGCCAGCGGCGGTCTCGTAGCGGCACCGCGGTGCCGGTTGCCTGATGCCACCTCGGAGGAGACGGTGACGGCGCATGCCGGCGAAGAGCCTGCGCGATGGCCGCGACCGGCCGCGCCAGCGAGGACCGTCGAGGGTCCGCTCGCCGCTGTGCTCTACGCATCTCGGCAGCCCGATTCGGTCCTGTTGCTGCACTCGCTGGGCCTCGATCGCCACATCTGGTTGCCGCTCGTCGATGTCCTTGCCACCCGCGTTGCCGTCATGGCGCTGGACCTACCAGGCCACGGTGCTTCACCGTCCGCCTCGGCGCCGACCATCGAGGCGATGGCGGACCACGTGGTCGCCACCATGAACGCCGCGGGCCTGCAACAGGCCGCCATCGTCGGGCTCTCCTTCGGAGGGAGTGTTGCGCAGGCGGTCGCGGTTCGTCATCCCGAACGGGTGCGTGCTCTCGCCCTGCTCGACACCACCGCCTACTACGGGGATGGCGCCCCCCGGACGTGGGCAGGGCGGGTCGAGAGGGCACGCCACGAGGGGCTTCCGGCCCTGTCGACCTTTCAGCTCGAGCGCTGGTTCAGCGACCGGTTCCGCGGGCGCCGCCCCGACCTCTGCGACGCCGTGTCGGCACTCTTCGCGGCCACCAGCCTCGACGGGTACGCTGATGCCTGCACGGCGCTGGGTGTCATGGATCTTCGTGAGGGCATCGCCTCCGTCAGATGTCCAACCGTCGTGGTCGTCGGCGACCTGGACCTGGCCACGCCAGTGGCTCATGCTGAGCAGATTCATCGCAGCGTGGCCGGCTCTCGTCTGCACGTGCTGCGCGGCTGCAAGCACCTGAGCGTCGTGGAACGCCCTGCCGCCGTCATCGGGCTCATCGCCGACACGATCGGCGCCTGAATCCTCGCTGCTCGGCGCCGAAACTTGCCGTCGCCGTCGCGGTCGGGCAGCGCCACCAGATGCTTGTGCGTGACGGCGACGAGGTGGACGGTTTCGGTCGACCAGCTCCTAGGAGCGAAGATGCCGCCGTGCTGAGGGGGGCGGCCCGGACGCTGGCCGACCTGCCGGTCGAGAGGGTGCTCGCCGCGCGCTTCGTCCGCTGCCGCGTCTCCCGCGCCCGCGTCAGCGGCATCGCCGCCGACCAGGGGCACTGGCCACGCCGGGGGCGCAGGCGGTGCTGACCGCCTACAAGGAATTCTCGATGGCCGTTGACGGCCGTTCTCCCACCCGCGCCTCCGTGCCCGCCGCCGATGCGTGGCCGGCTCATATCCCCAGATCCCCCAGGCCCGGTTCGTCGAGCTTCTCAATCTCGACCCCTGTCAGCCTCCCTGAAACTGAAAGCTCACGGTCCGCGATCCCGCAGAAATCGCCTCGACATGTACTGAAAGCTCCCGAGGCCCGGCCACCCGCTGCTCGGTGCCGTCGTCGATCTGGCGCCGTTCGAGTAATTGTGAGCCTGGCTCACGCCACGCACAGTACCCTCGGCGACAGAGTGCGTCGGGTATCAATGGTCAACTGGGGTTGGAGAATGCAGTGAAGCGGTGCTGACCATATCGACAGGAA
>JAJZJY010000049.1 GCA_021809885.1 Actinomycetes bacterium | reverse complement strand
CTGTTGCCCGCCACGCTCGATGAGGATGGCTGCGACGCTGACTGTGGGGAGGCCGACGGGAGCACGACCAACGATCTAAACGACGGAGGTGGCGTGGTGGGGTTGTCGCGCTCGCGCTGGAGTGGGTGGGGTTGTGAACGGCGACGACCGATGCTCGCGAGGAGGTGGCGTCGTGGCGAGCGTGGGGTGTTCGCGTGCCGGGCGGCGAGGGTGGCGCCGACGACGGGTCGCCGGGGCTCGTCGGTGGTGGGTGCCACACCTTCCCACTGGCGTCAAGAGTCGCTGCGGGACTCCACTGGCTGGCGCTGGCTGCGTGTGCTCGCTGGGGCCTGCGGCCCTTCTGTTGATCCCGGCTGCGGGTGTGGCAGCCGGCGGGTGGGAAGCGATGCGGGGGTATCGCTTCGGTAAGCGCAACCGTCACAGTCGGCCGTGACGGCCGGTGGCACCCGGGCATCGAGGTGCTGGCGTCCCTGTGGCGACAGCGAGGCGGTGCCGGGCTCGTGTGGGAGGTGTTGGCCCTCGCCGGAGGCTGGGGCGGGTCGGCCGGCTGCGCGTCGGAGCGCTCGCCGGGGTGGGCTAGTGCTGCGGGGAGCGACGAGGCGACCACACCTCGGTTGGCCGTCCCCGGCCGGGGAGGGTCCCGCGCTCGATGCGGCCCGCGGCGACGAGGGTGTCGAGCGCCGCGTCGATCTCGGCCTTCGTCTTGTTGCGCTCGAAGAGGTCCCGGATCTGCGAGCGGGTGATCGGGCCGTCGTGGTCGCAGATCGCCCGCCAGATCTCGTCCGCGACGCGCTCTCCGACGCGCTCACCGAAGACGAAGGCTGCCGATCGGGTGGCGTAGTCCCACAGCGCGAGCGCTGCTCGGAGGTGGGTGACGCCGATCGCGTCGGCGTGGTCCAGGGCGGCGTGGATCAGCGCGAGGCGCACGACGTGGGCTTCGGGCCGTCCGAGGACCGCTCCGAGCAGTCCGGGCCGACCGGCGCTGAGGGGGCCGTAGGTGTCCCACCACAGGGTCCTCGCCTGGTCATCGAGGCGGAGCGCCCTCGGTGACCGGGCGTGGGCGAGGGCTGCGCGCAGGCGGCCGAGGAGAGGGGCGAGGGCTGCGGGCTCTGGTTCTCCTCCCTCTGGGAGCAGCCTCACCCGGCGCACCGCGATGATCAAGAACCGGTTGATGAAGCCGTTGGCCATCTCCAGGCCCGGCACGTGGCGGACCAGCTCGTCGGCGGTGATGTGGCCGATGATCGACACGTGCGCGCCCGAGGCGCGCGCCGGGTCGTGTTTGGTGATCACTTGGAGGACCCGCCCGTCCCAGGCGTTGCGCAGCACCGGTGAGAGGGTGTTGGCCTCGCGTGCCGAGGCTTTGAGCACCGAGGCGAGCTCGGGTTCGACCACGAGCAGGCGCGGGTCGGCTGCCGGGCCGTGCTGGCCGTCGCGCACGTGCCAGATGAGCCCCTCGCCCGAGGAGAGCCCGGCGACGACCCGGTGGGTGACGAACGCCTCGTCGACGTCGGCGACAACCGCCTCGACCGTGTCCCAGGAGCTGCCCTTTCGTCCCGAGCCCGACGGGCCGACCAAGATGGCGAACTCGTTGGTCCCGTGGCGGGCGGCCCCGACCCGGTAGTGCGGGTGGCGCCCGAGGACCGAGCCGGCGCTGACGAGGAGCTGGACCAGGATCGCTGTCGGGTCGGCCTCGCTGGAAGGGGCGAGCACGCCGACGATCTCGCCGGCGAGACCGGCGAAGGCGGCGTCGGCGGGCGGGGCGGGCCAGCCGTCGTTGTCGGGGCGCACGATTGGTGGCAGGGCTGGCCGCTTTGGTGGTGTGCTCGCCGGGGCGTCGGCGGTGGCCTGTGGCTCCACCAGCGCGAGCTTGCCTTGGGACGACCCGCTCATTCGGCTGCCACCTCCGCCACCGCTGCTCGGGCCGCGGACTCGTCGACGATCGCCTTGCCCGCCGAGTAGGTCGCCACCAGGGCCTGCACGCAGAGGTTGTTCACCATCCGGGGCAGGCCCCGGGAGACCTGGTGGACGAGGCCGACCGCGTCGTCGGAGAACAGCGTGTCGGCCCGACCAGCGAATCTCAGGTGGGCGGCGATGTAGCTCCCGCACTCCGCGAGGTCGAGGGGGGCGACCTGGTAGCGCAGCCCGACACGCTGGCCGAGCGCGACGTAAGGACCGAGGTGCAAGCGGCGCCTCAGGGCCGGCTGGCCCAACAGGATCAGCGAGAAGCGGCTCTCGGCGTCCATGCCGTCATTCGACAGGCAGCGCAGGCCTTCCAAGGTCTCGGCGTCGTAGAGGTGGGCCTCGTCGCAGATGAGCACCACCGACTTGCCCCGCTCGGCGTGCTCGGTGGCGATCAGCTCGGTGGTCTGGGGGACCAGCGAGGCCCGATGGAACCGGGGCACCCCGCCGAGGCCGGCAACGATCGACCCGTACAGGCCTCGCAGCCCGACGCCCGGGGTGCCGAGGTAGATCGTCGTGTGACGCGACGCGTCGAGGCCCGAGATCGCCGCGCGCGCCGCGACCGTCTTGCCCGAGCCGCACTCACCGGTGACGACCCCGATCATCTTCTCGGAGATGCAATACGAGATCCTCGCCGTGGCCTCCGCGTGGCCACGGTGACCATGCAGCGCCTGGGGCGGGATGTCCTTGCCGAAAGGCGCTCGTGTGAACCCGTAGTGGGACCTGATCGACTCGATGCTCATCGTTGCTCTCCTTGTTCTTCGTTCGTCGGCTGGTCGTTCGTCGGCTGGTCGTTGGTTTTGCGGGGGGTCTCCCGTTACGAGGTGGGGATGCCTGCCATAGGCCAGCGGCAGCGAGCCGACGGGGCCGGGATGTGGTGTGCGGGTCCAGCCGGTCGTGCGCCCACGCCCTCCGAGCGGGGTCGGCGCTCGGCGCGGCTGGGGATGGGGCGACGAGGAAGGGAGGGGGTGGCGGACGGCGGGGTGGGCGCGGGTGGCGGGCCGGGCTGGCACATCGCCCGGCCCTGTCGGCTGCCGTGGCGGGCCCGGTCGACCAAGTCCTGCTCCACGAGCGAACACCCGTTCCCACCGCCCGACCCACCTTCATGCCGGGAGGCCCCTTCGCCCTTCATTCGTCGGCTGGTCGTTGGTTTGTGGCCTGCCGGCTGTGGTGCACCTGCCGGCGAGCCCGGCGTAGTCGATACGCCGGCCCAACACCTCGGCCTCGCGCTGGGCGGCGACGAGACCGAGGTAGTCGATCCCCGTCGGTGCCGGTGGCGGGGCAGCATCTGGACGGGCTTTGGGGTGGGTGTGGCGACAGATGCGCACCGGGATGGCCTTTCCCATCGGGCGGCCCTCGTAGCGGACCTCGATGTCGGTCAAGTCGAAGGGGTCGAAGATCAGCTCACAGCGCCTGCCGACGAGCGCGGCGTCGACCTCGAAGGAGTTGCCATACAGGCTCACAGAAGCCGTCTTGGTGACGACCCGGACCGCCGACCACAAAAACGCCTCGTGCAGCTCGCCCGGGGTGGGAAGGACCGGAGGACCCTCGGCCAAGAAGGCCTCGATGGGGCTGGCGCCGGTCTCGGAGTGGACCTGGTGGTGGTAGACGACCTCGACCCACGCCTCGAACAGCCGGTTCAGCTCGGCGAGGTCCGCTACGCCGCCCCGGGAGTCGATCTCGACGAGGAACTGAGCCCGCATGGTGCGATAGAACCTCTCAATTTTCCCTTTCGTGGTCGGGCTTCTCGGCCGGGCGTGTGCCAAGCGGATGCCGAGCACCGCACACGAGCGGGCGAGCTCGGGGCTCACATACGCCGAGCCGCGGTCGACCAGGATCGCCTCCGGCACCCCCCGCGAGGCGAGACCGTGGCGAAGCGCCGCCTCCAGCCGGACCGTGTCCTCCGAGTAGGTCCAGGCAAAACCGACGACCGCCCTGCTGTAGTCGTCGATGAACGCGAGGAGGTAGGACTTCCGCCCGGCGACCACCGGGCCGTGGAGCGCGTCGCCCATCCAGCACTCGTTGCGCCTCTCCGCCCCGAAGCGCCCATAGGCACGCGGGGCGGAGCCGTCCGGGCTCGTATGCAGCCCGAGGCGGGCATACAGACGCTGGATCGTGCGTATCGAAGGCGGCGCCACGCCGGCCTGGCCCATGATCCGGGCGACCTGGGCTGCGCTTCGCGCCGGTGCCTCCCGCTTCAGCGACTCGGCGAGGCCGAGCAGGTCCTCGGCCGTGCGGGGCTCACAGCACCTCGGGACCGGCACCAGCGCGTCGAAGCCGCCCCGGCGCAGGTCGCGGACCCAGCGGTCGATGGTCGAGCGGGAGACCCGGACCCGGCTGCCGTCAGGCCCGGTGTGCTCGGCATCCGCGAGCTCGCGCACCAACACCCCCCGCTCCGCCCTCGACAGTCGCGCGTCGGCCGGCTCACGTGCGAGCGAGTAACGAAACAACCCGACGTCTCGGTCCTTCGGGCTCTCCATGGCGGCCTCCTCCTCTGTCGTTGGCGAGGAGGACACGCTCTCAGGCCCAGCGCACCGCCCGACAGAGGATGTTCGTGTTGCAAAGCAGCGCTCCCCCCGACAGCTTCGACACGAGCGAGGACGCTGGCGCCGGGCCGAAGCGCAACACCGCGGCGCGCACCGCGGCGCCGATCGCCTCGAGCGCGTCGGACAAGACGCTCGACGCGGGGCGGATCGGGCCGCAGAGGGGATCGAGCACCAATGCCCAGCGTGTGAAGCCCGCCCGGATCGCCTCGGCGTTGCGGGCGAAGGCCCGCAGCCAGCCCCTCACGGTGTCCTCATGGCGGCCGAGACGCCCTGAGATGCTCGCACGGCTCTCCCCGTCAGCCTTCGCCTGGATCGCAGAGACGATCACCTCGACATGGTCACGGCGCCGCAGCAGGCACGAGTCGGGCAGCAAGACATGCGTCTTGCCCCTCGCACCACCGCAGCCAGCGCAGATCGAGCGCCTCGGGCGGACCTGGTCCTCCTCGCCACCCCGGCGCAGCGGGCGGCGCCTGGCGTGCCCCCACGGCGACAGCCGCCCCTTGCAGTCCGGGCAGGCCAACAACCCGGCCGCGAGGTCGGCCTCGACCTTCGCCGGGTCAGCATCTACGATCACGGCCACGGGTGCCTCGGCATCTGTGAGGAAGGGCCCTCCCGTTCGCTCGTTGAGGCTTGGCGGGAGGGCTCTTGCGCGTCTCGGACACCACCAGCGTGACCCGTCCGACGACGATCTCGCTAGATCGGCTCTTGCATACCGTCACCGCCGTGAGTGTCGTCAGCGACCCCGCTGATGCTCATCGACCGTGGCGCTCAACAGGCGCTCGTCCTCGGGCGGGGTCAACCTGTCCGTAGCTCCCGCAGCGCCTTCGCGTAGTCGCCCTTGGCGATCACGCTGACGACGATGCTCGCCGCGGCGTTCCAGGCGATGGCTGCGACGAGGAGGGTGCCAGCCCACGGCGCGCCTGCGAGTGCGGTGGCAGCGGCGGCGGCGAGCGAGCAGACAGTGGGGGATGTCACGCCCGCTGCGTACATGACCGCTCGCGCCCGGCGCCCGGCAGCCCGGCGGCTGGAAGGCTCGGTGAGAGCCACCCACATCGGAAGAGCCGACATCGCCTGGCGGAGCAGGGGCGGGTAGTTCTCCGGGTGGTCGGTCCCCCGGATCCCGAAGCCGCTGAATCGGATCCCGACGGCGCGCCCGACCAGGTAGTGGCCCACGGCGTGGGTGTCGAGGTACACGAGGCCGAACCCGACCAGGAGCGACGCCTCGCGCAGCCCGCGCCCGGCGCCGAGCGCGCCCGAGGCGATCGCTAGCAACAGCGCGCCGAGGCCCGTAGCAGCGAGCTGGGCGACGAGGCCGGCGGGGACCGAGACCCGCAGCCACAAGGGCGGCCGGCGGGCTCCCGGCGCCGGGCGGGAGCTCTCCGAGGACGGGTCTGCCGAGGACGGGTCTGCCGAGGACGGGTCTGTCGTGGACAGGGTCATGGTCGGGAACCTCCATCTTCTTCGGGGCGAGGAGCCTGGGCCTGGACTGTCAGCGCCGCCATCACGGCGCGCACCGTGGCGCGGATGTAGGCGTCGTCGACGCGACGGTCGAGGACGAACGCCTCGAGTAGCAGCGGGCCGGCGAGCAGGTCGCAGACGAGCTCTGGGTCGCCACCGGTGATCTCGCCGCGGTCGCGCGCCCGGTCCAGCGCCTTGTGCACCGAGGCACGCCGGGGCGTGATGTAGGCCGCCCGGAACCGTTGGGCCAGCTCAGGATGGCTGACGAGGTCCCCGAGTAGGGCCGGCACGACGTGCCGGGCGAAAGCGGTGTTGTAGAGCGCTGCCATCTCGCGCTGGACCGCCAGCAGGTCTCCTTCGAGCCGTCCGGTGTCAGGCGCTGGGTCGGTCCCCGCCGCTTCGGCCAGGGCCGCCACGACGACGGCTGCCTTGTTGGGCCAGCGGCGGTAGAGGCTCGGGCGGCTCACGCCGGCCCTGCGCGCCACCTTCTCCAGGCTGAGCTCGCCGTAGCCGCTCTCGTCGAGCAGGGCCAAGGTCGCCTCGAACACCGCAGCGTCGATCCTCGGGTCGCGGGGCCGGCCGGGGCGCGCTCGACTGCTGCCGGAGGGCTCGTCAGAGCCGACCGGGATCCCACCACGGGGTTGGGGCCACAGACGTACCATTACGAGTCATAACGTAACACAGATTCCCGTACACAGTTCTCGCCGATCTCCCGGTGAGATGGTGAGAGTCGGCCACGGGGAACTTTCGGCGCATCAACCGCTCAGCCGATGCCCTCCATTCGCCGGATACGACGGAAGTGCCGGCTCCTCCGCATACCGCGCATGTTCCCGCGGGAACGCTCCTGGGACGAACATACGTTCGATACACTTGCCGACATGACCCTCTCCACCCAACAGCCGCCCCCGGGCACGGAGACCGACTACGACACCTTCCCGTCGGAGCGTCTCGAGTGGGAGATCTGCTCGCTGTCCTCGCAGCTGGCCGCGACGTCGTGCCGGTTGCTGCTGGCGATCGCCGCCTACGACCGGCGCGAAGGCTGGACGCAGTGGGGGTGCCGCAGCATGGCCCACTGGCTCTGCTGGAAGACGTCCATGGGCGCCGGCACGGCGAGGGAACACGTCCGCGTCGCCCGAGCGCTCGAGGCCCTGCCCGTGGTGCGTGCCGAGTTCTCGGTGGGACGGCTGTCGTACTCGCAGGTACGCGCGATCACCCGCGTTGCGACCCAGCCCATCGAAGCCGACCTCGTACGGTTCGCCCAGCAGATGCCCGCCAACCGCCTGGAGAAGTTGGTGGCCACCTACCAGAGGGTCCGTTCGGCGTCGCCGGCCTCGGCCGAGCAGCAGCACCAAAGGCGCGAGATGACCAGCTCGACCGAAGACGACGGCAGCCAGGTGGTCGTGCTGCGCCTCCCAGCCGAGGACGCCGCCCTCGTGTTGCGGGCCGTCGACACCGAAGCCGACGCCGAGTACCGCCACCGCCACCGCCACCAAGCAAGTGGACCGCTCCCCCACCCCGACGAGCCCGAGCACGACGAGCCTGTCGCGGCGCGCCGCGCCGACGCGCTCGTCGAGCGGGGTAGCCGCCCGGAGCCGGCGGCCGGCGCGTCGGCAGCCGACCGGAGCATGGTGGTCGTGCACGTGTCAGCAACGGCCCTGGCCGAAGACGACCCGGAGGGCCTGTGCCACTTGGAGGACGGCCCCGCCATCTCCACCGAGACCGCCCGCCGCCAGGCATGCGACGGGGCGGTCGTGACTGCCACGGTCGGCGCCGACGGGTCCCCCCTCGACATCGGCCGCCGATCGCGTGCCATCCCGCCGGCGTTGCGCCGGGCCCTGTTGATGCGAGACGGCGGCTGCCGGTTCCCCGGATGCGGGGCCACGGTCGGCACCCAGGGCCATCACATCCGCCATTGGGCAGCCGGCGGCCCGACGAGCCTGGACAACCTCGTGACCATGTGCAGGTTCCACCATCACCGCATGCACGAAGGCGGCTACTCCATCGACACCAGCAGCGAGCAGCGGACCTTCCTCCGCCCCGACGGCAGCGCCATCGACCCGGCACCGCCAGCGCTGCCCCCCTCGACCGACCTCCCCGACGCCTGCAGAGACGTCGAAGCCTGCGCATGCACCCCGCGGTGGTACGGGGAGCGCGTCGACGCCAGTTGGATCATCGAGGGATTCCAGGTCGCCGAGGGCCTCATCGACTTCTCCGCACCGGCGCCGTTCCCGCCGCCATCCGACGACCAGCCCGACTGGGCCGGCGGTGACGATCGCCTCGTCCACTACCGATACGGCTGATCGGCAGCTGCAACGACGGCATCGACGGCAAGCCGACAACCCGGCGTTGCCCGAAGGGGACCGCCGCCACGTCGGCGCCGAGTCGGACCAGGCGGACCTCACCGCCCCGAGGCCAGCCGATCGCCGGTGAACGCGCCGACAACCACCAATGGGCTCACCCGGACGCCGGCGCCCTCCTGGACATGGACCGGCCCAGCGAGGCGCAAGCGGTGCTGCTTGGCGCTTCCGGCTTCGAGGTGGCAATCATGACCGTCGCCGTGGCGCGCAGGGTCGGGCTGGTCTGCGCGCGGGCGGCCACAACGATGTGACCGACGTGCACGGTCGTTCTGTTTTCTCGAGGGCGTTATCACGCTGTGACTACCAGCGACCCCTACGACATCGCCCAGGCTGCTTCACCTTGCCGCTGATCCAGATATAGGAACGCTGGAGGAGACTGGCTGTCCGGGCGTGCGAGACGACGCTTCCATCGGGCATCACGACGACGAGCGCCGTCGAGGCAACCGAGCGATTGTCAGTTTCCGTGACGGTCTCAGCGTGCCTCAGTCTTGCCGAGCTGAACGGAAGGTCTTCGACATCGCAAGGGTCAAGGAGCCCGAGCATGGTCGAGCGAGTCGGCCCTGGCCCTGGCTCTACTCGCTGCGGGTCCTGAGAGCAGCTCGGTAGGCGTCGAGGTAGCGTTCGACCATCAGGTCGCGTCCGAAGCGCGCCACTGCGTCCGCGCGAACGAGTCTTCGGTCGAGCCGGTCGATCATGGCGACCGCGTTGACCGCCCCGTCGACATCGTCAACGAGGAAGCCGGTGACGCCCGGTGTCACCAGCTCGCGCATCGAACCCCGATCGAACGCGACGACCGGCGTGCCACTGGCCAGGGACTCGACGACGCTGTAGCCGAAAGGCTCCTCGAAGCTGATGAGGTGCAGCAGGGCGTGGGCTGCGCCCAGCACGTCGCGACGCTCCGAAGGCCCGATCGACCCGAGGTAGTGCACATCGACGTCATCGACGGCCGGTCGGATCATGGCGTCGAAGTAGTGCTGATCGACGATGGGACCGGCGATCAGGAGGGGACGGCCGACTCGGCGCGCGACGCGGACGGCCTCGGCGGTCCCCTTCTCGGCATGGATCCGCCCGAGAACCAGGAGGTAGGGGTCCCGCGCCTCATGCGGTCGGAACGCGTCCAGGTCGATGCCGTGATGGATCGTGGCCAGGTACTCGAGCGTCGGCCGTCGGTCGGCGTCGCTGATGGACACGTAATGGCAGGTCCGGTCGTACCGCTCGTAGACGGGAAGGATCCGGGCGCTCGAAAACCCGTGGATCGTCGTGAGCGTCGGTGTCCTCACCAACCTGCTGTAGGTGAGCGGCAGGAAGTCGAAGCTGTTGTGGATGAGGTCGAACTCGTCGGCGCGCTCGAAAACCTGGCTGATGTGAAGGCTCTCCCAGACCTTCACGTCAGCGCCGGGATAGTCCTCGTAACCGTGGTCCACGACAGAGACCAGCTTCGCGGCAGTCAGGGAATCGCCCGTAGCGAAGAGGGTCACGTCGACGCCTCGCCCGATGAGCCCCTCCGTGAGGAGGGACGCGAACTGCTCCCACGGACCGTAGTGACGGGGCGGCACCCGCCAAGCGATCGGCGCGAGCATCGCGATCCTCATCACCAGCCACGCCTCACGTCGAGAGCACCGAGGCGAGCAACCTCGACGTCGACACTCGGGCAAACGTCGTCTCCCGATCACCGTAGGCGTACGGGAGCACCACCCAATCGCCGTGGACGATCGACCCGCAGCTGTACACCACGTTGGGGACGTATCCGTCGCGCTCGTTGCCCACCGGCGCCAGGAGCGGCACAGCGAGCTGCCCCCGCACGAGACGCGGATCGTCGAGGTCGAGCAGCATTGCCCCGAGGCAGTATGTCCGCATCGGGCCGACTCCGTGGGTGATGACCAACCATCCCTCCGGCGTCTCCATCGGCGATCCGCAGTTGCCGACCTGCACCAGCTCCCACGGGCGCGCCGGATGGTGCACCTCGCTGCCCTCGTCCCACGCCCGGGCGTCGGCAGAGGTCGTGATCGCGCTGTTCTCCCGGTCCCACCGTGACAGGGCGACGTATCTCCCGTTGATCCGTCGAGGGAAGATCGCCATTCCCTTGTTCGTCGCGGCGCGCCCAGTGAGCTGCGAGACGGTGAAGCTGCGGAAGTCCTCCGTAGCCAGTAGTTGGGGCCGGACGCCGGTGCCGTCGAAGGCGGTGTACGTCCCGAAGTAGGTCACGGACGCGTCGTGGTCCACAAATCTCACGAACCGGGCATCTTCCATCCCGCGACTTTCGCTCGGTCCGCCCGGCCGTAGGACGCGTTGAGCCAAGCCGCTGCCCTCCGGGAACCCAACGGTGTAGTTGCAATCAGCGGCCGTGTGGATCCGTTCGATCATTTCCCGAGCGCTGCTGCGCGCCAGCGTCCGCGGGCGGACGCCGGCGATGGAGGCGTCGAGCGCCGAGCGTGTGAAGGTCGGTGGCAGCCGGCCGAGGACCACCGCTGCCACCTCGAGGTCGCTCCCCGGTCCGTCCAGGAGGGCGGTGAAGGCATCGCGCTCGTAGGGTCCGGGCGTGACCCTTCCGGCGACGGTGAATCGGCCTGGCTCGTCGACGTGGACCCCGGCGTCGGCGTCGAGCGTGCCCGTGCGGAACTCGATGGAAGAGATATGGCCCTCACCGATCGCCCGGAGGCTGAGCACAAAGCGGAGATGGCCCGCTGCGACGCCGGCCTGATCGGGATGAGCGACGATGGACGGGTTGCATAGCGACACGGACTCGACGGCGTACTCGCTGGTTGCATAGGCACCGAGCAACATCTGCCGGGCAACGGACAGGCCCTGGGCACCTCGGGCGTGCTCGCTGATCTGGTTGAAGTGGACGACGAGCTCAGCGGCCAAGTCCTCGTGTCTGTCGTGGAAGTTGCGAAGCACTCGGGCCAGCTCGACGTCCACCTCCGCCTCGCTGAGGTTCAGCACACGTCGCACCACCGTCGAGGCCCGTGATGCTCCTGTGATGATCTCTTCACCGGCAACGAACAACTGGCTCACGATGCGGCTCGGATCGGGCCGCAGCCTGACGGGCGTCCTCTCGACCAAGCCGTGCGGAGAAGCCTCACGGGGAAGCGTCACGGGGAAGGTCGCTCGCACCCGACAGTGGAAGCAAGCTGACTGGTGAGCAGCCAGGCGATGGTGGATTCGGCACCTTGGTTGGCGTTTGGCCCGGTGACGGTCAGCCCGTCGTAGCCGCCACCCGTCGCCGGGTCGTGCATGGCAGCGCCCACGTCATTGGCCCCTTCGAACCATGCCGCCGCCGTGGCAAGGGTGCCGCGCCAGCGGACCTCGCCGCTGAGGGCGGAGGCGCGCGCTGCCGCGTCGGCGATGGCCGCCACCTCGATGGGCTGTTGGTCGAAACCGGAGCGCACAGAGGCGACCGGCGACCCTCCGGCAGGAACCGGTGTCAGGTGGCCGTCGACGGTCTGCACCCCCACCAGCCAGTCGAGGAGGTGGCTCCCGTGCCGGACCACCTCGCTGTCGCCGAGGGCGGCGCCGGCAGCGAGGAGGGCGTCGGGGATCCGGGCGTTTGCGTAGGAGAGGCGATCCTCCGGCCACGGACAGACACCATCGGTCGGCGGCCCGATGCGCTCCACGAAGTCGACGAGCACCCGACGGGCGCCCTCGTGGTCGGGGAGCATCGTGACGACCTGGGCCGCCCCCAGGGTGGCGTAGGACATCGAGCGCAACCACCGCGAGCGCTGCCGGCAGCCGAGGGAGAAGCGGTCCAGTGCCTCCGCCCGCTGCCAGCCGGGGCCCGCACCCGTAGCAACCGAGCCGAGGGACCACACAGCCCGGCCCCACCAGTCTCCCGTGCCGGGAAGATCCATCCATCGCCGGTCATAGGCGAGTCGGTTGCGGAACGAGCCGGAGGAGTCCTGGGCATGCGCCACGAAGGCAAGGTAGACGTCGGCCAGCCGCACCTGGCTCGTCGTCGGGTCGCCCTCCCGGGCAAGCAGGACCAGGCCTCGGGCTACGTCGTCGAGGCAGTACCCGTGCTCCCGGCGGGGCACCGCCCCGCGGGCGTGCTCGAGCAGGCCGGTGTCGTCGCTCATGCGAAACAGATGCGAGAAGTCGGCCGGGAGTGCGGTCACGCCCCGACCACCGCCGGCCGCCCGTGAAGGCGGCCGCCAACCTGGCGGTAGCGCTCCGCCACAGCGGCCCACGTGAGTTGCGGTGCCAGACGCCCTGCGGCCGCCACCATCGACGCTCTCGTGTCCGGCTCGGTCAGGATCCTCCGGACCGCGTGAGCCATGGCCCGGGCGTCCCGCTGGCCGACGATGATGCCTGCACCGGAGGACAGCATCTCGATGGCGTGCGGGAAGCCGGTGGCGACGACCGGTCGGCGAGCGGTCACCGCTTCGATCAGGACTCCGGAGGTGACCTGGTCGACCGAGTCGTACGGGAGGATGACAACGTCAGCGGCCCGGACGAGGGAACGAAGCTCGGTCCAAGGGAGGTACCGGTCGACGAAGGTGATGGCATGGCCGACGCCGCGACGTGCGGCCCGGCCGGCAAC
>JAJZJY010000048.1 GCA_021809885.1 Actinomycetes bacterium | reverse complement strand
CGCCCGGACCACGCCGGGCGCCTGCCGGAGGAAGTCGACGGGCGCCACGATCTTGCGGGGCATCCAGTCGGTGAGCAGGATCTCCACCGACACCGGGCTCCAGTGGTAGGGGTCACTGGGGCCGTAGTCGCAGCCGAACCACAGGATCGACTCCAACAACCCCCGACCGTCGTCATCGTCGAGCGCCCGGCCGTGGGCGGAAGCGAAGAAGGCCTCGGTCATCGCCGCCCGCGCCTCGTCGTCCCAGCCGCTCGTCTCGTAGCCCCGGCCGCCGGCCGGCAGGAGGCGCGCCACCCATTCGACGAGTGGGCGAGCCTGCGGCCAGGTGTCGCTCTCCAACGGCGGGAACATGATGCCTCCGAGCTCGACGGCCTCCTCGATGCAGGCTCGGGCATCGGCGGGGTCGATGTCCTCGATCGTCGCGCCGTCGGAGTCCGCGTCGATGCGCTCCATGATGGCGACGACGTCCTCGACGGTGCCCGTCACGGCGAAGCCGTCCTTGGCGGCATGGCCGAGGTTGTGGTCGACGTAGAGCATGGCGGAGAGCTCGTGACCGCCGGCGAGATGGACGCCGACGACGAGGTTTTCCCCGTCACCGAGGACGTGCCGCATCGCCACCGCCCGGCCGGCCTCGGCCTCCCCCAGCCGGGTGAGCCACTCGGGCAGGCGATGGTGGCGCACGGCCATGGCGCGGGCCGCCCGGCGGCGGCCCACCTCGTCGGGTGCGAGCACGGAGAAAGCGGCGAGCAGCGCCGTCGTCTCCGGGAGGTCCACACCGGCGAATGTCCCGACCAGCATCTCCGAGGAGGGGCCCGGAGCGCCGGGCCGCCTCTGGCGGTGGTCGACCACGGCGGCGAGGCCCGACGCCTCGGCGAGGAGCTCCATGGGATCGCCGCTGGCGAGGCGGGAGCGGATCTCGGTGATGAGCTCCTGCTCGTCTGGCTCGTCCCGCCTCCCCGGCCGGGTCCCCTTGGGTGTGGTGCGACCCCCCCGCCGATGACGCCCGCTGCGTGTCACGGTCAGCGACCCTACCCGGCCGCCGCCCAGGCTCTCCACGACCTCCTCGGCCCGCTCGACGAGATCGGCGTGGAGGCGAGCGCCCCCGGGACACGTGCCGGTTGTTGCCCTCCAGCGTGTCAACGTCCCTTCCAGACCGGTTCCCGCTTCTCGGCGAAGGCGCGGGTGCCCTCGACCATGTCCTCGCTGCCGTAGAGGGCCGCAACCGCCGGCAGTCGCATGTGGTTCAGCACCTCGAAGGCCTCCTGTGCCCCGAGGGCCTCCGTTTCCCGCAGGGCCTCCTTGATCGCCGGGTACAGCAAGGGGGGACCGGCGGCGAGGAGATCGGCGAGCTGCCGGGCCGCCGGCACGAGCTGGTCGAGGCGGACCACGTCGCGCAGGAGCCCCCATCGCCTGGCCTCCTCGGCATCCATCCAACGCCCGGTCATGAGCAGGTCGACGGCGACGTGGTAGGGGATCCGCCGGCGCAGCTTGATGGTGGCAGCGTCGGCGAGGATGCTGGCGCGGCATTCGGGGAGGCAGAAGCGGGCGTGGTCGGCGGCGAGGATCAGGTCGGCCGCCAGAGCGAGCTCGAAACCGCCGCCGAGGGCCATGCCGTTGACGGCGGCGATCACCGGCTTGTCGAGACCCGGCAGCTCTTGCAGACCTCCGAAACCGCCGATCCCAAAATCCCAATCGAATCCGTCTCCCGCGGCCGCTTCCTTCAGGTCCCAGCCGGCGCAGAAGTACCGGTCGCCGGCGCCGGTCAGGATGGCCACCCGGTATGCCGGGTCGTCCCGGAACTCGCTGAACACCTCCCCCATCTCCCTGCTGGTCGCGGCATTGATGGCGTTCGCCTTCGGACGGTCGAGGGTCACCTCGAGGACGCGACCCCGGCACTCGACGCGGATTCCGCTCACGGCTCCCCTTTCGGCATGGACAGCGGACAGCATCTCATGGTGGAGGACGCCGACCGCCGGGCCGTCACCGGCGGCTGTCGCACGCCGGCGCGAGAATCCCTCTGATGAGCGCATTCAAAGCCGATCTGCAGCGATACCTCCAGGCAGGGCGCGACGCCGTGCTGGCCAAGATGGACGGCCTGTCCGACTACGACACCAGGCGGCCCCTCGTGCCCACCGGCACCAACCTGCTCGGGCTGGTCAAGCATCTCGCCAGCGTGGAGCTTGGATATTTCGGGGGGGTGTTCGGCCGGCCGTCGAGCATCGCTCTTCCCTGGTTCGAGGAGGGGGCCGAGCCCAACGCCGACATGTGGGCCACGCCCGATGAGTCGCGGGTCCAGATCGTCGAGCTGTACCACCAGGCTTGGGGGCACGCCGACGCGACCATCGACGCCCTCGCCCTCGACGCCACCGGCATGGTGCCGTGGTGGAACACCGACCGCCCCGTCACCCTGCACCACATACTCATCCACGTGACGGCCGAGACGCACCGCCACGCCGGCCACGCCGACCTCGTGCGCGAGCTCGTCGACGGTCAGGCCGGCTACGACAGCCCCGGCGACAACCTGCCGGCGTGGGACGCGGCCGGGTGGGCGGCCTACCGCCGGCGACTGCAGGAGGCCGCCGAGATGATGCCCTGACGACGCCACAATCCCTCAGAAGCGCCACCGATGTCCACTTCGCCGGCGACCGCCTCCGCGTCGGCGCTCCAGAGCGCCCCTGGCGCGACGCCGAGCTCCACCTCCGGGTGACGCTGCCGACCGGCTCCGTGCTCACCACCCGCACGGCGTCGGCCGAGGTCGCCTGCAGCGGCCGGCTCACCAGCTTCGGTGGCACGACCGCCAGCGGCGAGATCACCCTCGGCGATGTCGAGAGGGACGTGACAGTGAAAACAGCCAGCGGTGACCTCGCCGCCGGGATGGTCGGCGGAGCAGTCCGGGTCGCCGGCGCCAGCGGCGATGTCGCCGTCGAAGGCGCTGGTGGCGGGGTCGACGTCGACCTCGCCAGCGGGGACGTTCACGTCGGCGAGGCCGGCGGCTCCGTACGGGTGCACACCAAGTCGGGTGACGTGCGCATCGGCCGGGTCAGCGCCGGTCGGGTGAAGCTCGACAGCGCGTCGGGCGACATGTGCATCGGCGTCGCCGCCGGCGTGGGCGCCCGCCTCGACGTCACCAGTGTGCCCCTGCAGACAGCTCGGTGCATTCGCAGCAGCTCGGGGGATTCGAGGCGGGTTCCTCGCCTGCTGTGCACCGAGCCTCCCCTTGGTGGGTGCCGTTGGGGTCCCCGGCCCCAGCCCGGCCCCAGCCCTCCCCTACCCCTCCCGGGACTCGGCGACCATCGCCAGCGCGCCGAGGAAGGCGTTGGCCCAGCGGTGCACGTCGAACTCCGCCACCCTCCGGCGGAGGCTCCGCATGCGGCGAGCCGCCTCCTGCGGCGTGATGGCGACCGCCCGGCGGATCGCCTCCTTGGTGCCGTCGATGTCCCACGGGTTGACCAGCAGCGCCTGGCGCAGCTCGTCGGCGGCACCGGCGAACTCGGAGAGCACGAGGGCACCGTGTTCGTCGTGGCGGCAGGCCACGTACTCCTTTGCGACGAGGTTCATCCCGTCGCGCAACGGGGTGACGAGGAGCACGTCGGCGGCGAGGTACAGCGCCGCCATCTCCTCCTTCGGGAAGGTCTGGTGCAGGTAGTGGACAGCGGGATGCCCCAGGTCGCTGTGGTCACCGTTGATGCGCCCGACGATGACTTCCACCTCGTTGCGGAGCCGCTGGTACTCCTCGACCCGCTCCCGGCTGGGGCTGGCCACCTGCACCAGGACGGTCTCGGGCGGGTGCAGGTCGCCGTCGTCGAGCAGTTCCCCGTAGGCCCGCAGGCGGTGCAGGATGCCCTTGGTGTAGTCCAGGCGGTCGACACCGAGGATGAGCGTCTCGGGGTCGCCGAACTCGTGGCGCAAGGTGCGTGCTCGTTGGATCGTCTCGGGCCGCCGGGCGAGCTCGTCGAGGGCGGCGGCGTCGACCGAGATCGGGAAGGCGGCGGCGCGCAGCTGGCGCCCGCCGCACTCGATCACCGAGCCCCGCGTCGCTGCGCCGCAGGTGCCGCGCGCCGCCCGCAGGAAGTTGGCGGCGTCGCCGCCGCGCTGGAACCCGACGAGGTCGGCACCGAGGAGCCCTTCGACGACCTGGCGCCGCCACGGCAGGCGGGCATAGATCTCGTAGCCGGGGAAGGGGATGTGGTCGAAGAAGCCGATGCGCAGGTCGGGGCGCCGCTCCCGCAACAGGGCAGGGACGAGCTGCAGTTGGTAGTCCTGCACCCACACGATGGCACCTTCGCTGGCCTCGAGGTCCACGGCGCGGGCGAAGCGGGCGTTGACGTCGCAGTAGGACTCCCACCACCGGCGCTCGAACACCGGCTCCCCCGTGACGTCGTGGTACAGCGGCCACAGCGTCCCGTTGGAGAAGCCCTCGTAGTAGTCGGCGACGTCCTCGGCACTGAGATCGAGCGGCACGATGCGCATCCCGTCGACGTCGAAGGGTTCGAGGGGGGTGTCCGGCACACCCGGCCAGCCGACCCAGGTTCCCTTGGTGGCCTGGACGACCGGCTCGAGGGCGGCGACGAGCCCGCCGGGGGAGGTACGCCACTGGGCGGTGCCGTCGGGTTGGCTGACCTGGTCGACGGGCAACCGGTTGGCGACGACCACGACGGGGGTGTCGGAGGTCAGGGGGGCGTTCGCCATGCGCTGCCCACCCTACGAGGCACGCGGGCGGGCCCTGCTACCTGTACTCGGCGTCGTGCTAGCTCAGCAACCCCTGGATCCGGTGGGGGCTCTGCCGCACGTCGGGCGGCTGGTTCCACTCAGCCTCACGGATCGCCCGGCGGGCCTCCTTGCGGGACTCCGGGTCGAGATGGTCGATGAACAGCACCCCGTCGAGGTGGTCGGTCTCGTGCTGGAGCACCCGGGCGGTGCGCCCCGTGCCGACCACCTGCAGCGGCCGGCCGTGCATGTCGTAGCCCTTCGCCACCGTGTTGAGCCGGCGCTTGGTGTCGAAGTACACGCCCGGGATGGACAGGCACCCCTCCGGGCCGTCCTGGATCTCCTCGTCGGGGAACTCGAGGACCGGGTTGACGAGGTGGCCCTCCTCCCCGCCGCTCGTGTGCCAGACGAACACCCGCTTCAAGACACCGACCTGGGTGGCAGCCAGGCCGGCGCCGTCCTGGTCGTAGAGGGTGTCGTGCAGGTCGGCGACCAGTTGGTGGAGTTGCCTGTCGAAGTCGGTGACCTCCGACGCCTGCTGCCGGAGCACTGGATCGCCGAAGAGCCTGACCGCACGCGTCGCCATGCCTCCAGGGTAGGCAGCGGGAGCCGTCAGCCGCCCGAGCCCGCCGCCGGCGTGGTGCCCGACGACGTGGCACCCGGCGTGGTGGTGGTCGTGGACCGCCGGTGCGGCGTCGTCACCGGCGGGGACGAGCCCATCTGCGCCCGGGCCCTCGCCACGTCGGCCTGGGCCTGACGTATGTCGGTCTGGTACTGCCCGAGGTTCCCCGCGCCCAGCGCGGTGTCGGCGGCGCTGAAGGCCCGCTGGGCGTCGGCGAGGAGGACGGCGACGCTCTGGCCGGCGGGTGCGGTGACGCCCGGCGTCGCCGGGAGACTGGTGGCGGTCGACGGGGTCGTGGTGGCCGGCGTCGACGGAGCGGTGGCGCTGCCGTTGAGAGCCCCGCTCGGAATGGCGCTCTGGCGCTGCGCCGCAGCGGTGGAGCAGTACTGCGAGAACGGCTGGGTGCCGTTGGGGTTCACGATCTGGCAGAGGGCGTTGTCGAGCGAGGCGTTGAAGGAGTGGTAGGCGGTGTTGTCGTACACGACGATGACGTCCTTCAACTGCGGCACCTGGTTGTTGGACGACTGCACGTAGACGGGCTGCACGTACAGCATCGTGTTGTCGATGGGCACGAGCACGACGTGGCCGAGGATCACCTCCGAACCCTGCTGGTTGAGCAGCGTCAGCTCCTGGGAGATGGACAGGTTGTTGTTGATCTCGGTGTTGACCAGCTTCGGTCCGTTGATCTGCTGGTTGGGCGGCGTCTGGTACACCAGGAGCTGGCCGTAGTTGCTCTGGTCCGAGGAGGCGAACATGACCCCGGTCAGGTTCTGGCGACTGGACGTGGGGGAGAACGGGACGAATGGCTGCACCAGCATGAAGTGCTGCGTGCGATGGCCTGGCAGGGCGGCCACCTCGTACTGGGGGTTGAGCTGCTTCACCTGGTAGGTGATCTTCCCCGTCGCCGATTCGAGCGTCTGCTGGGTGGGCGTGCCCGGACGGCCGCTCCCGGGGTCCTGACTGATGTTCCACGCGTTGGCCTGGGTGTAGAAGGCGCTCGTCGAGGTCAGGTGGTACCGGCCGTACATGTTGGTCTGGATCTTGAACAGGTCCTTCGGGTACCGGAAGTGGGCGGTGATCCCCGGGATCAACGTATCGGCCTCGTACCCGGGCTTGAACAGGCCCGGGAAGGCCCGCTCGTAGGCACGGATGATCGGATCGCTCGGGTCGACCACGAAGAAGTACATGCGGCCGGTGTAGGCGTTGACAACGACCTTCACCGAGTTGCGCACGTAGTTGAACGACCCGGCCAGTCCCGACGACGCTGCCACCCGGGCCGTGTCCGCCTGCTGAGAGTAGGGGTAGTTGTTGGTCGTGGTGTAGGCGTTGACGATCCAGTAGATCTGCCCGTTCACCACCGTCGCGTACGGGTTGGCGCCGTAATTGAGGAACGGCGCCGCCTCCTTCACCCGGGCCATCAAGTTCCGGTTGTAGATGATCCGTGAGTGACCCGTGACCTGCCCGGACAGCAGTATGTCGAGGCTGTTGAACGACAGCGAGAACGCCAATCTCCGGAAGAAGCCGCCAACGGGCACCCCCCCGGTGCCTGAGTAGTGGTTGGTGGTCTCGTTGCCGGCGGCGTTCTCGTAGTCGATCTCCTGCTGCTTGGTGTCGGCGATCACGTAGCCGTTCGCCTGGCTGCCCTGACCGAAGTACACCTGTGCCCCGGTCTCGCTGAGGGTCGGTTGGCAGCACGGTGGCACGTTCTGCAACGTGAAGTTGGGGTAGCCGTTGGCGGACACGCCTTGCTGGGTCGCTGGTGCCACGACCGCCCCATATCCGTGGGTGTACTGCAGGCGGCTCGTCGTGAATCCACTGGGTACCTGGGAGTTGAGCTCGCGCACGCCGAGCAGGGTCTCGGTCAGCGTCCGCTTCCCGTTGATGTCGAGGAAGTAGCGGTCGACGCTCAGGCTGTTGATGGAGTAGAAGGCGCGCAGGGACTGCAGGTTGTTGTAGGTCGGCAGGAGGTAGCTGGGGTCCTGCAGCTGCACGTTCGCGAGCGTCTGCCGGTCGGCACGCGCGAGTGCAGTGTCGCCCTTGATGGCCGACACCGGCACCGTCTGCGACGACGTGGCGTCGAAGTTGTTGCTCACCACCCGGACGTTGTTGAGGCCGTACGCCGCCCGGGTGAAGGCAATGTTGCGGGCGATGTACTTGCTCTCCTGCGTCAGCTCCGACGGGTTGACCCGTACCGCCTGGTAGACCGCCGGGTAGATGTTGCCCACGACCATCCACACCACCGCCCACACCCCGACGCCGACGGTCGGCAGGACCCAGCCCCGCACCCGGATGTTGTAGAGGAACAGCACGGCGGCGACCACGGCGATGGCGATCAAGAGGTCGTCGGCGGGAAGGTTCGCGTGGACGCTGGTCGCCGTAGCGCCGTCGATGAAGTGCGCCCGCGACAACACCAGCTGCAGGCGCGCGAAGTAGTACGAGATCGCCTGGATCACGGCCAGCGTCCCGAGCAGGACCGACAGGTGAGCCTTCACCGCCGGCGTCACCCTCGGCCGGGGGCCCTGGAAGCGGATGCCGCCGTTGAGGTACTGCGCCACCGCCGTCACGAGGAGCAGCACGACGACGGCCCCGAACGACCACCCGAGGAGGAACTCGATGAACGGAAGCTTGAAGACGTAGAACCCGATGTCGCGGTGGAACTGGGGATCCTTGACGCCGAAGCTTCCCCCGTTGTTGAACAGGACCCAGTTGTTCCACTGGGAGTTGACCCCGATCCCTCCGAAGAGCGCGAAGACCAGCGCGGTCACGACCCTGACGACCCGGCCACGGGGGCTGATGACGGAGCGGTAGCGATCGACCAGCTCGTCGTGCTGCTGGGCGGGGAGGACGCGGGGTGCCCAGCGGTCGGCGATCGTGAGGCTGGCGAGCAGCAGTACGAAGAAGAAGGCGGTGAAGACCACCGCAAGGATGATCCTCGTGACCAGCACCCCCCGGAACACGGAGGTGAAGTGCACCTCCCGGAACCAGAGGTAGGTCGTGTAGAAGCGGGCTATCCCCCGAGCCGAGCTGAGGATGACGATGACGACGACGATGGCCACCAGCACGCCGATTCGGAACCGTCGGGATGTGCGAGGAGCACGGCGAGGGAGTTCGGCGGGGCTGCGCATGTGGGGCGGGAGCCTACCGGCGGGTGGCGGGGGCAATGGTGGCGAGCCCCGTGAGCCGGGTGGCGGCCACCCCGGACGGCTGGGTTCAGCCCGCCGCCATCGCCTCCCGGTCCACCGTGAGCATGCAGCGGCAACCCTCGTGCGCCGGCGGGAAGAGCTCTCCGGTCGGGAACGCCGTGCCTCGGGGCACGCTGCCGGCGAGGGTGTTGTCGAAGCAGTCGGCACATGCTCCGTCGGCGTCGGACGCGACCCAGCGCAAGGGGGTGCCCTCCGGCACCGCTTCCCACCACCCCCGGCCGAAGCCGCCGCACACACCGTCGATCGCTACGCCGTCGATGCGGTGCATCTTGACGTCGCGGTAGGCGGCGCTGATCGCCTCGGTCAGGGCCTCCCGGTCGTCCTCCTCCCCGAGGTCGTGCACGAGTCCCTCGAGCCGCCGGCGCAAGGGCTCGACAAGGGCGGCCGCCAGGCGCTCCCCCACTGCCGCCACGTCGATGGTCGCCGGTCGGGGATCCTCGACCTCCTCGGCGGCGAGCCGGGCACCGAGTTGGGCCGCCGACTGCAGGTGGCTGACGCTGGCGCCGGCGTACCGGCCCACCTGGTTGTCCACCGCCGGCAGGAGCCCGTCGGCAGTGAGTGACGGTCCGATGCCACGCATGCGGTCGAGCAACTCGCTCTGCTCGTCCTGGAGCTCTCGCTTCAGCCGCCGGACGAGCTCACGGCTCACCTCGTCGAGGGACTCGTCCCGGCGCGCCAGGCGCTGGAGGTCGGAGTCGTCGGGTGCCCCGTCGAAGCTGTCAGCGGCATCGCCGGCGGTGTCGTCCGCCGGTTCGCTGCCGATCTCGGCCGCGGCATCGCCGGCGGTGTCTGTGCCAGCGTCGTCGGTGGCGGGATCCTGCCGCTCCAACGTCCGGCGGGCATCGGCGACTGCCTGGGCCCGGCTCTCCCGGATGCGGGCGAAGAGACCGGCCACGGCGTCGGACCGGTCGTGCATGGCGTCCCTGCCGCCGGCGTCGCCGGCAGGAGAGGCGTCGCCGGCAGGGCACTCCTCGATCACCTCCACGCCCGCCGAGGTGGGCGCCGCTTCCTCGGTCCCCGGAAACGGCTCCTCGGCGGTCAGCACCGCCACCGCACCGCCCTGCCCGGCCGCCTGAGCCGACCGCTGGGGCGCCTCCCTCATCACCGGCTGTGCCCGCATCGTCGGGCCGTCCCCGGGCCGGCCTTCGGGGGAACCCGGCTCGGGCCGGATGATCCGCACCGCCGAACGAGGCTGCACCCGCTCCCCCGCCGCCCGCCATCCGCCCGGCGAGGTCCCGGGGCCGGGTGCCGGCGGGGAGCTGTGAGAGCTCGGCCCGGGACCTGACAGACCGGCACCGCCCGGCGGGCCGCCTGGTACGTCGCTCCCACCGCCACCGCCTGCATCTGCCGACCCGGAGCCCGAACCAGGAGCCCCAGACTCTGAGTCAGGGACATCCCCGGGCTCCTCGTGCGGGGAGTCGACCTGCGACACGGAGCCCGTCGCGGGGGCTCCGGCCCCGCCGCCGTTGGGATCGACGGGTACCTCGGTCACGGACTCGTCGATGCCGGCGGCCCCGCCTGCGGCGACGATGTCGGAGCCCCCGCCAGCGACGGCGTCGGGGCCGGGGGGTGACCCGGCCTCCCCGCTGCCCTCCCCCTCCGCCCCGCCGGCGCCTGCACCCTCACCGGCACTGCCCTCCCCGGCACTGCCCTCACCGGCACTGCCCTCACCGGCACTGCCCTCACCGGCGTCTGTGACCGAGAGCGCCCCGCCCCCGCCGGCGGCCGCGTCCCCACCGGCTTCGCCGGGGTGGGCGGCAGTGGCGTCAGGGTCGATCTCGAGCTCCGCCGCCAACCGGCGGCCCACCTCCTCGGCAGCGGCGCGGGCCTCGGCGTCGGCCTTCTGGAACTCCTCGGAAACCTCCTCCAAGGTGCGCCGCACGATCGCGTAGGAGACGAGGAGCCGCTCCCGGCCGGCACGCAGCTGCTCGATCTGCACGGTGGCGACCCGGCGGCGGCGGGCCAGGTCGCCGAGGACCCTCTCCCGGGCCTGCTGGGCGCCCTCGACGGTGAGCCGCCGCTCCCGGTCGGCCTCGGCCCGCATGGCGGTCGCGTCGGCGGCGGCCCGGGCGAGGAGCTGCTCGGCTTCGGCCGCGTAGCGGGCCCGCAGCTCGGCACCGTGGCGCTCCGCCTCCGCTGTCGCCTCCGCCAGCTTGCGATCGGCCTCGTCGAGGCGGCTCCGGTGCAGCAGGCCGGCCTCCTCCTTGGTGCGCTCCGCCTCCGCCTCCGCCGTCTGCACCAGGCGGTCCGCCTCGGCCCGCGCCTCCTCCAGCCGCCGGTCGGCCTCGTCGCGGGAGCTCGCGAGACGCTGGCGCGTCTCTTCCCGGGCGCTGGTCAGGGTCTGGTCGGCTTCGCGGCGCGCCCGATCGATGGTGGTCTCCGCCTCTGTCCGCGCCGCTGACAGGGCCGCGTCAGCGTCGGCCTGCGCCCGGGTGCGCAGATCCTCGGCGACAGCCCTGGCAGTGCGGATCACGTTTGCCATCTCCTCGCCCACCGCGGCCGCAACGGCCGCCTCGTCGAGGGGGATGTCGCCGGGCGCGGCCGGCGTCTCCCGGCGGCTCAGATCGGCCACCGACGACTCGAGCTCGGCCTCACGGGCACGCGCTGCCTCGAGCTCCGACTGCAACCGCCGGAGCTCCGCTTCGATCGAGCGGAGGTACGAGACCACCTCCCCTTGGTCGAAGCCCTTGCGGGCGACGGTGAAACTCGTGCGGAGGCTCGCCTGACGAGCCGGAGAAGGCTGTGTCCCACCCTGAGTTGCCATGGGACGAGAGCGTAGGCTGCAGCCACGCCGGCCGAGGGCATCGCACGGCAGGAATGCACCACAGGGCGGCGGGGCAGCAGTGGCACGGCCTATCCCGCCGCCGGCACCTCCGCCACCATCGAGGGCGCCGGGACCGGTCCCGACGCTGGCACCCGCAACGACAGTCGCGTCCCGCGCCCCCTCGCCGAACTGCACCGTACCTCCCCCCCATGCCCCTCCACCACCCGCTGCACGAGCGCCAGCCCGAGCCCGAGCCCCCCGTACCGCCGCGTGTCCGAGCCGTCACCCTGCACGAACTCCGAGAACGCGGCCCGGCGCTCCCCCGGCGTCATCCCCCGGCCCTCGTCCCGCACGGACAGCTCCACCGCTGGTCGACCGTCCTCGAGCGTCGCCCGGGCAGCCGCCACCGTCACCGTCCCGCCGCCCGGCGAGAACTTGACGGCATTGCCGATCAGCTCGTCGAGGGCGGCCGAGAGCCACCGCTGGTCGGCGTCGACCGCCGGAAGGCCGCGCGCCGCCCGCACGACCAGGCGGTGGAGCGGCCCGACCCGGGTCTCCCACTCGTCGGCAACGGTGCTCAGGAGCGACCCGGGGTCGACGGGTCGGCGCTCGAGGGCGGGGCGGCCGGCGCCGGTGGACGCGAAGAACTCGAGGAGCGCGATGACGCGCAGCTGCCGGCGGGCGGCGGCGAGGATCTCCCCGTGCCACTGATGGGCGAGGTCGGCGGGCACGTCGCGGCGCAGCAGCATCTCGCTGTAGCCGATGACGCCGGTGAGCGGCGTGCGCAGCTCGTGGCCGACCCGGGACAGGAACTCGCTCTTCATCTGCTCGATCTCCCGCTCCGGCCTGAGGTCGCGCAGCGCCACGACGGTCCCGCCGGGCTCGCCCAGCGGCCCTCGGAGGGGGCCGACGGTGAAGGCGACCGGGATGGCGTCGCCGGCAGCGGTGGTCACCTCGCCGACCTCCGAGCGTGGCGGGCCGGCGAGCCGGGCGGCGTCGATGCCGAGCACCTCGCCGGCGGCCCGGCCGAGCACGTCGGGCGCGGCCCGGCCGACGAGGCGCTGGGCGGCGGGGTTGAAGGCTGACACCCGGCCGGCGACGTCGACGGCGACGAGGGCGTCGCCCATGCCGGCCACGACCGCTTCGAGGCGGCCGCGGAGCCGGACCTCGTCGTCGGCGGCGTAGCGCAGCGCGACGGTCTTCTCCTCGACCGTGGCGACCATCGCGTCGAAAGCCGCAGCCAGTGAGCCGACCTCGTCCGGTGCCAACGCACCGACCCGTGCGCTGAAATCGCCGGCCTGGATCCGCTCGGCCACCCTCGTCAACCGGCGCACGCCGGCCGTGATGCGGTCCCCGGTCAGCGCCGCCAGGGCCAGGGCGAGGACGGCGGCTCCGAGTGAGACCAAGAAGAGCGTCTCCTCGAGCGACATCCGTGTCCGGACCACCAGCGCGGTCGGCGCCGCCACCACGACCTCGACGCCGCCGGGAACCGACTGGCGGGCCACGAGCCGGCCGCCAGCAAGACCAGCCCGTGAGGTGCTGAGCACGCCGTGGGGTACGACGGCGCCGGCGCGCACCAGCGCCCTGCCCCCGCCGAAGACGGCCACCCCGATCCCCCGCCCCGGCGCCAGCAGCCCGAGGGCGGCGGCGTCGAGCGGTTGGACCACGACGACCGATCCGTACGGGAGGGCCGCTCCGAGCCGGCACACCGGGTCGGCGGCGGCCGCCCAGAGCCGGCCGGCGGCAGGGGCAAGAGCGGCGCGCGCCACCCCCCCGGCCGG
>JAJZJY010000047.1 GCA_021809885.1 Actinomycetes bacterium | reverse complement strand
GGTGGCCGGTGCCGAGGTGACGCCCGGGGCGATGGAGGTGACGATGCCGTCCGGAGGATCGATCACGAGGTGACGTGATCGGGTGACGTTCTGGCTCGAGCGGAGCCTTCGCGAGGAGGTACGCGCAGCGGCGAAGGCGAAGGCCATGAGCATCACGCAATTCATCGCCCAGGCGCTTCGGCGGGCGGTCGACGATGTCCAGTAGCTCGGTCGGCTTGCTCGTTCCAAGACAGAGGTCACCGATCGACGTGGCCACCCGCACGCCACCTTCGTCACGGAAAGGGGATCCTCGCCTGGGTCTCGCGCGCTCCGGGCCAGGGTGCCGGTAGGCGGCTCGATACGCCGCTGACCTGGGAGGGTGACGCCAGGGGTGACGGCGACCACCCAGCCGGTTCACCCGTAGGAGCGCCGGGTGGCAGCTCGGCTCGGTGCTCCGATAACGGACCGTCCAGCGCCGTCTCCGGCATCGGTGTCCGGCGAGGAATCCTTCGATCGGCTTCCAAGGGTGACGCTCAGGGTGACGTCTGTTGCGCACGATCGGATCGCGGACGAGGCCCGGCGGGTCCCGCCAGCGCGCGATCAGCACCGGTCCGTCAGGGCCGGGGAATGAGAGGAGGCGCAGGGTGACATCCACTCCCCAGACGTCGGAAGCCTGGCGAAGAGCTGCAGCGGCGGTGACGATCGCAGCCGTTGCGGCTGCACTGGCTGCCTGTTCGTCTGGCTCTTCCTCCCCGTCGAGAACATCGAGGACCTCGACTACGACAGCGGGGCCGTCGGCAACCACCACATCGCCGAAGCCTCCCAATTCCGCTGAGACAGCGGTCCTGAACGCATGGGAGTCGGCCGAACAGACCCTTTACGGCTACCTCCAGCGACCGTGGCAGCAGGACCGGGCCGACCTCGTCGCCGGAGAGACCAGCGCCACGCTCTGGCCGAAGCTCGCCGATTACTTCGTCAACCCGGCGCTCCAGTCGGAGAGCACGTTCCTCGTCGGCGTGAAGATGGCGCAGCTGAATGGACCGACAACCTACGACCTCGGCCACCCGGCCGTGTCGGCCCTGACGAATACGGCGGCGACGGTCACGGGCTGCATCTACGACACCGGGACGACGACCGATTCGGGCCAGCCCGGACCGGCGACTCTCGATGGGGGTGCCGGTGGCGGTCGAGGCACTTGGAATCTCCAACTCGTCAGCGGTTCGTGGAAGATCGCCAACTTCAGCACCACCTCGGTCCCGAAGTGCTGACCGCCCCCATCCTGCGGTTGGTGGCCGGAACGACGGCCATCATCGGATTCTCGATGGTCTACCCCAGCAGCGTCGCATTCGCCGGCGGAAACACCGGGGGCTGCGCCGACTCAGGCAACACCCTGGTCTGCGGCGCCGGCGCCAGCGGACAGTCCGGCGGCGGGGCCGGCATCCCCGGGGGCGGGAGTTCAGCCGGCGGCGGGGGGAGCACCCAGCCGCAGTGCCCCGACTTCGTCCCGTACTCGGTGGCATTTCCCGGCGGCGGGGACGGCGGACCTCCCCCGCCCGGCGCGACGGTGCCCGGTGGCTGGTACGTCGACCTGTGCGCGGTGGGGTCGGTCCAGGGCATGTCGACGGGGGTCCAGTGGTTCGCCACCGGCCAGGTGCCCGGCACCCCGCCACCCGATCCGGCAACCGTGGGGGCCCAGGCCGCCAGCGAGCTTCGCCTGCCGGTCCCGTCCCTCGCCGAGAGCCCGACCGGCAGGGGATACGTGAACCTGGCCGAGTGGCTGTGGATCGGCTCGTCGATCTGGCATCCGTTCACGACCACAGCGCAAGCCTGTACCGCCGGCGGGTGCACCACCGCCACGGCGACAGCGACCCCCGCCTACGTCACGTGGTCCACCGGCGACGGGTCGACGCTGACCTGCAACGGACCGGGTGCTGTCTACAACCCCGCGCTGCCCGCCAACAGCCAGACGACTGCATGCTCGCACACCTACACGCAGACCTCCGCCGGCCAACCCGCCCCTGACGGCAACCCCGCCGACGGCGCATTCACGGTCACCGCCACCGTCACGTGGACAGTGCAGTGGACCGGACCTGACGGCTCGGCCGGTCCGCTGCCGAGCCTCACCACCCAGGCGCAGACCTCGCTGCAGGTCGCGCAGATCGAATCCGTCAACAACTGAGCACTGGAGAACTGATGCCCACAGCCACCGCTCCCGCGCGGCCGACCTTCGCCGCGCCCCCATCCGACGACAACCGCACCGGCCTTCGACTCTCGACCGGCGCACGCAAGCGCAGACCCTGGCAGATCGGGCTCGGCGTGGCCCTGGTGTTGGTGTGCGCAGCGGTGGCCGGCGCGGTGTTCCAGTCCTCGGCCAAGCGGGTGTCGGTCGTCGTCGCCGCACGGGATCTCCCCGCCGGCACCGTCCTCACCCCTGCCGACCTGTCGTCGGCGATGATCCCCGCGTCGGGGAACATCACCGCGATGACGTCCGCCGGCTCGCAGGTGCTCGTCGGCCGGCAGCTCGACACCCCCGTCTATGCGGGTGAGGTGATGGTCCGCCAGATGATCTCCGCCGCACCGCAGCTCGCCCCCGGCGAGCAGGTCGTCGGGCTCCTCATGAAGGGTGACCAGATGCCGTCGGTGCCCCTGGTGCCGGGCGACACCGTCCGGGTGGTAGCCGTGCCCCAGCCCGGTCAGGGCTCGACCATCGGCGGGACGATCGGCTCGACGCTGGTGGCCTCTGCCACCGTGTTCGCGACCGGGCCGGCACCGGCGAACCAGACCCAGTACGAAGCATCGGTCTCGCTCGAAGTGCCGTCCGCCGAAGCGGCAACGGTCACCGCCTACGCCGCGGCCGACCAGATCGGACTGTCCCTCGTCTCGGAGGCGGGACAGTGACCGTCGTCGCTCTTGTGTCGGTCAAAGGATCTCCCGGCGTCACCACCGCGGCCACCGCGATCGCCGCATCGTGGCCGGCCGACCGCAAGGTGCTCCTCGTCGAAGCCGACCCCTTCGGCGGCGACCTCGCCCCCCGCTACGGCTCGGCCGTCACCGGCGGTCTGGCGTCGCTATCCGCCGCCGCCCGGCGGACCCTCACACCCGAATCCGTGTGGGAGCACACGGGCGAGCTCCCTGGGGGTCTGCCCGTCCTGTTCGGCCTCACCAACGTGAACCAGGCCGTCGCCAACGAGAACGCATGGCCGGCGATTGCGTCGGCGCTCGCCGACCTCGGCGCGGACGTCGTGATCGACGCCGGCCGGTTGCTCCCCGACTTCGGCGGGGGCATCCGCCATCTCCTCGCCCGAGCGGACACCGTCGCCGTTCTCTTCGCCCCCACGTTGGAGTCGATCGTCCACCTCCGAGACATCCTCCTCTCCCTCGCCGCCGAAGTGCGAGACCGACGCCTCGTGGTGGTCCCGACGGCCACGGCGGGCTATTCGGCCGCTGAGATCGGAGGCACCCTGTCGGTCAGCGTCGGCCCGGCGATGCCCGACGACCCACACGCGGCAGCGGCACTCGCCAACCGGCGCAGCGTCCGCCGCCTGGAACGGACCCGGCTGCTGCGCTGGGCCGCCGACTTCGTTTCCGGCCTGGAGCTTGCTCCAGCACCTGACGCCCAAACCCCCTCCGGCGAAACCGCCACCGAACAAGGGGAAGGGGACGCCGCTCGCGACCGCCGCGTCACTGATCCGGAAGGCCTGGCCGAAGCCCAGGCCGTCGCACCCGCCCCGGTGGGCGCCAGCGTGGAGGTCGGCCGGTGAACGACGAGGAACGCCAGGAGCTCGAGCGCTACGCCGCCGAGCACGTGGCAGACGGCATCGTCCGCTACGGCACCGCAGCCATGAGCGAAGCCGAGCGGCGCAGCTTCGTCGAGAAGCTCGCCCAGGAGGCGATCGACCACGCGGCGCGGACCATGGTCACCGGTGGACTCCCGACCCCGACGGCCGAGGAGGAAGCGCAGCTCGTCCGCCGCCTGGTGGCCACCCAGCTCGGCCTGGGCCGGCTGCAGCTCCTCCTGGACGAAGACGAGATCGAGAACATCAACATCAACGGCGCGGATGTCGTGTGGGTGAAGCGGGCCGACGGCACCAAGGAGCAGGTCGACCCCATCGCCGATACCGACGACGACCTCGTCGAGCTCGTCCAGCGGGCGGCCCGGGCGCACCACACCGGCGGGGAGCGCCGCATCGACTCCGCCAAGCCGATCGTCGATCTGCACCTGGCCGGAGGACACCGCCTGTCGGCCATGATCGAGGTCTCGAACCGGCCGTGCGTCTCCATCCGGCGCCACCGCCTCGTCGACCCGACCCTCGACGATCTGGCCGATTCGATGACCGACGAGCTGGCCTCCTTCCTGCGTGCCGCGGTGGCGGCCCGGCTCAACATGATCGTCTCGGGCGGGACCGATGCCGGCAAGACCACCCTGCTGCGCGCCCTGGCGGCGGAAGCCGACCCGGCGGACCGGATCGTCACCATCGAGCTGTCCTACGAGCTCGGCCTCCACGAGCTGCCGCATCGGCATCCTGACTGCGTGGCCTGGGAGACCCGCGAGGCCAACACCGAAGGCGAAGGCGCGGTCTCCATGGACTACCTCGTCCAGCGGGCCAATCGCCACGACGCGGATCGGGTCATCGTCGGCGAGGTCCTCGGCGACGAGATCGTCCCCATGCTCAACGCCATGACGGCGGGCAAGGCGGGATCGATGTGCACCATCCACGCCGACTCCACCGAAGGCACCTTCGCCAAGATCAAAACCTACGCCTCGCAGTCGCCGAAGCACCTCACCGACCAGGCCGCCGCCCAGCTCACCGCCCAGGCGCTCGACCTCGTCATCTTCGTCCGCAAACGACCCGATGCCTCGGGGCTGGCCCGGCGCTACATCTCCTCGGTCCGAGTCGTCGAGGACGCGGATGGCCCCCATGTCGTCTCGACCGAGATCTTCGCCGAACCCGATGGCGGCGGCCCGGCCGTCCATCACCTCGCCATGCCCCCTGGGTTGCGTGACCGGCTCAGCGACTTCGGCTACGACGCCCCGCTCACCGTCTTCTCCCCGGCCGGCTTCGGAGCCGGAGGCTACGCCCGATGACCCCCGTCGTCGTCCTCCTCGGCGCCGGCTTCGGCATCGGCCTCGCCCTCGTCGTCGGTGGGCTGTGGCCCACCGACACACCCGCCCGCCGCGTCGCAATGGCCAGGCGGCTCGACCCGGCCAACCGCCAGGCGGCGGGGTGCGCGGTGCTGCTCGCCGTTGCGGTCGGGCTCATCACCCACTGGCCGGTCGGCGCCGCCATCGGAGCGGCGGCGGGTTGGACGCTCCGCTCGGCCTTCCGGCCCAACACCTCCCGGCGAGTCGTCACCCGTCTCGAGGCGCTCGCCACCTGGATCGAGGCGCTGCGTGATGCCGTCGCCGCGCATCGGGGACTGCTCGCTGCCATCGAATCGACCGTGCCCACCGCGCCCGGGACCATCCGGGCCAATGTCGCCGCTCTCGTCGTACGGATCAAGGCCGGCACGCCGCTCGACCAGGCGCTGCACGCCTTCGCCGCCGACCAGGGCGACGCGGCCGCCGATGAGGCCATCGCTCCGCTGATCCTGGCTGCCCGGTTCGGCGGATCGGACCTCAGACACCTCCTCGACACCGCAGCTGCAAGCACACGCGACCAGATCGCCCTGTGGCAGCGGACCGAGGTCGCCCGGGCCAAGCCCCGGCGCGACATGCGGCTCGTCGTGGCGGTGACCCTCGTGTTCACCCTCGGCATCCTCGTCATCGGCCACGGCTATTTCCGACCGTTCGGCACCCCCGCCGGCCAGATCGCCCTGCTCGCCGTCGCCGGCCTGTTCGCGACGGGCTTCGCGGCCATGAACCGCCTGGCCCGTCCCCAACCCATGCCCCGGCTCTTCGCAGAGGAGAAGCAGTAGTGGCCTTCGTCATCGTCTGCGGCATCGGCATCGGCTGCGGCCTCGCCACCGTCGTCTGGGGGCTCTTCCCACCCCCACTTACCCTCCGGGCCGCCCTCGCCCGACTTGCTGGCGAGCACACACCCGTCCCCGCCGACGTCGTCAGCCAGGGCGTCGGCGGTGCCCGCCGGCTCGCCGCCCGCCTGGTCGAGCACAACGTCGCTCGAGTCCCCCGGCTCGCCGAGACCGTCGCGGCGGACCTCGCCATCACCGGCATCCCCATCGAAACGTTCGCGATCAAGGTCGTCGGCTACGGCGTCGGCCTCGGTCTGCTCGGGCCCGCCCTATGGGCTGTCATGGGCACTGTCGGCATCCACCTGGGGTTCGGGGTCCCCGCCATCGGTGTCCTGATCCTCGGGGGAGCAGGCCTCGTCACACCCTTCGTCGACCTCCACCAGGCCGCCGGCGCCCGCCGCCGGCACTTCTGCCACTCGCTCGCCACCTACGCGTCGCTCGTCTCGATGGCCATGGCCGGCTCCATGGGCTGGGCATCGGCCCTGGAGGTCGCCGCCACCGTGTCGCCCTCCGACTGGGCGATGGGCGAGATCGCCCAGTCGCTGCTGTGGGCCCGGGCCTACCACCGCCAACCGTGGGAGGGACTCGAACGGCTCGCCGCTCGCTTCGACCTCCCCGACCTCAGCGACCTGGCCCGGGCCATGGCCCAGGCATCAGACGGTGCCCGCATCCGCGACACCCTCGGCGCCAAGGCCAACTCGCTTCGCCTGAAGGAGGCCGCCGCGATGGAGGACTCCGCCGCCGCCGTCACCCAGAAGATGTTGCTGCCCGGCGTGCTGCTCATGGTCGGCTACGGCGTCCTCGTCTTCTACCCCGCACTCGCCGCCTTCACCGGCGCCCACATCTGAACCCCCAACAACCCACAACCGAAAGGAACCCCCCATGCCCAACTTCACGCACACCGCTGCCAAGGCCGCGGCCCGGATCGGCGCCTCGGCCCGATCGGCATTCGCCTGGATGACTTCGACGGTCTCCTTCCTGCGCGCCTACGTGGCCGGCCGGCTCACCCCCGTCCTCGGCGACGAACGCGGCGAGATCGCCTCATGGGTGGTCGTCACCGCCCTCGTCGTGGCCGCCTCCATCGTCATCGTCGGCATCGTGGCCACCAAGCTCACCGACACCGCCAACCACATCCAGACGCCGTGACGAACGGCGGTCGCAGCGTCGTGGACGACGCCTTAGAGCAGGCGGGCACATCCCAGACGAGACGGTACGGCGAGGAAGGGCTCGCCGAGTTCGTCGTCTGCCTGCCGGTCTTCTTCCTGCTCGTCGTCGCCGGCATCCAGTTCGCCCTGTGGTCGCATGCCTCGCATCTCGCCCGTGCCGCCGCTGAACAGGGCAGCCAGGTCGCCGCCTCGTACGGCTCCACCCCCGCGGCGGGCAGCCGAGCCGCCCAGCAGTTCATCGCCACGACCGGCCCGGGCACCCTTACCAGCCCCCAGGTGTCCACCACGACCACGCCGGGCGACACCGTGGCGGTGACCGTCACCGGCCGCGCCCAGGCGATCATCCCGTGGTTGGACCTCACGGTCTCGGCGACGAGCCAGAGCCCCGTCCAGGAGTACCGCACCAGTGGCTGACCACCGACGCCACCGGGGTGAAGACGGCCAGGCCATCGCCGAGCTCGTGATCGTCGCCCCCGTCCTCCTGCTCGTCATCGTGCTCATGGTCGCCCTCGGCCGGGTCGACTCCGCCCAGGGCGACGTCACCTCCGCGGCACGTGCCGCCGTCCAGGCCGCCGCCGTCCAGGCCGACCCGGCTGACGCCCGGGCCCAGGCCACCCAGGCGGCCCAGCACACCCTGGCCGGTGCCGGACTCACCTGCCCCTCCGCGCAGATCACCGTCGACACCTCCGCGTTCACCCCCGGCGGATCGGTGGCGGTGACCGTCACCTGTGTCACCTCCCTGGCCGACGTGTCCGTCCCCGGCATGCCCGGCGCCAAGACCCTCACCGCCACCGCCGTGGCACCGATCGATCCGTACCGGGGGATGTCATGAGGAGGACACGACCGGACCGGACCATCCGACGCCGGCACCGGCGGCGTGGTGACGACGGCCAGCTCCTCGCCATGACCGCGGTCTTCATGACCATGTTCCTCGCCCTTGCCGGACTCGTCGCCGACGGTGGGCGCTACCTCGACGCCCGACAAGCGGCCGCGTCGGAAGCCGAGCAGGCCGCCCGGGCCGGTGCGGCCTCCCTCGACGTCGGCCAGCTCCACGCCGGCAGCCTCACCATCGACCCGGCCGCCGCCACCGTGGCAGCCGAGCAGTACATGAGGACAGCCGGCCACCCCGGGGTCGCCTGGGTTGCCGGCAACACCGTCTACGCCCAGATCAGCTACCGCCAACCCACCCAGCTCCTCGGCATCATCGGCGTCGGGAGCCTCCAGATCACCGTCACCGAGTCCGCCACCGACGTGGCCGGCATCACCGGAGGCACATGACCATGCCCACCACTTCCACTTCGGCGCGGCCCACGGCCCGCCAGATCGCCGGCGGGCTCGGCGCACTTGCCGTGCTCGCCATCGGGCTCGTCGGTATCCCCGCCGTGCTCGCCGCCGCCGTCGGTTGGCCGCTCCCACACCACCTGCCTGGCATCGGACAGGTCGCAGGGGCCTTCAACAAGCCGATCCCCGACTCGTTCTGGCCCCACCTCTTCGCCACCCTCGCCTGGGCCGCCTGGGCCTACCTCGCCTTCTCGGTCGCAGCCGGTCTGGTCGCCCATGCCCGTCGCCGGCCAGTCGCCCGCCGCCGGCTCGGCACCCAGAGCGCGCTCTACGCGCTGATCGCCGCCGTGGCGGTGCTCGGCCAGCTCCGCCTCAGCCCGACGGTTCGGGCCCTGCCGACCCCCACACCGGTCGCGCTGGTCGCCGACACCGCCCCGGCATCCTCTGCGCAGACGGCGCCGGTCACCCACACCGTGGCCCCCGGCGACACCCTCTGGGGCATCGCCGACACCTACTACGGCGACGGCGAGCGCTGGCAGGCCATCTTCGACGCCAACGTCGGCGTCCCCCAGCCCGGCGGCGGTGCCCTCACCGACTCGCACTGGATCTATCCGGGCTGGCACCTCACCATCCCCGATCTCACACCGGCCGTTGCGCCGCCGACTCCCGAGCCCACCGTCGGCCCGGCCACAACCCCACCGGCGCCGCCCGTCGTCACCACGCCAGCGACGAGCCCCGCTATCCCGCGGACGCCGGCACCACCCTCCGCCGCTGCGCCCATCGCACATCCCCGAACCCTCCACCGGGCCGATCCACGACCAGCCCCAGCAGCACACCTCCATCCGACGACCACGGCGGTCCCCCGTACCCGCGTCCCATCCGTGGTCCAGTCCCGGCCCGTAGGGGCAACGACGCCGTCGGCGCCCCACAGCAACCGGCCTCCGGGCACTGCCACAGACGCCCATGGCCGGCCGTCGGCCGAATCGGATCTCCCCGCTTGGTCGATCGGGGCCGGCCTCTTCGGGCTCGGCGCCATCGGCCTCATCGGCGCCCTCGAGCGCCGCCGCCGCCGCCAGCTCATCCGGCGACCCACCGGCATGCGGATCGCCCTTCCAGCCCAACCCTCGGCGCTCGCCGACCTCGAGCTTCAACTACGCCAGTACGCGGGCTCCGAGAGCCTGTCCATGCTCGCCCACATCGGCGACTTGCTCGCGCACGCCGCCGACGGCGCCGACATCCCCCGGCCGCAGGTCACCGGCGTGCTGGTCACACCCGACGGGATCGACATCCTCCTTGCCGACGGCGCCGCCAACCCGTCGGCACCGTTCGAGGCCGATCCCACGGATCCGACCGTCTGGCACCTACCCGGCGGCACCGCACCGGACGTCGTCGTTGTGGAGGAGCCGATCCGCCTCGTCCTGGTCACCGTCGGACGCAACGCGGAGGGCACCCTGCTTGCCAACCTGGCCCACTTCCGCACCATCCACCTCACCGTCGGCGCCGACCAGGTGCCCGGCACCCTGGCCGCCGTTGGCACGGAACTGGCCGGTGCCGGTGGGCCCGACGGCCACGCGGTTGTCGTGGTCGGCGCCGGCCACGGCATCGTCGACCGCCTCGACGCCGGCACCGTCGTTCCCGATCTCGACACCGCCCTCGCTCACCTCCACGACCAACAGCCCGGTGTGATCGTCGTCGACGCCCAACTCGTCAGGGATGGCCACGGCGAGCTCGCCGCCGGCACCTCCCCGCACCTGGTCGTCACCGCCGGACCCGTCCCACCACAGGGAGTCAGCCTCGTCCTCGATCCCGCATGTCCCGAGCTCTTCAAACACCAATCCGGCCCGTGCGAGCCGGCTCACGCCGACGAGGAGACGCTCGACCACGTCGAGGCCCTCCTCGACCTCGCCGACGCACCTCCCATCGAGCCAGCCGACGAACAGCCGAGCCAGCCCGCCGAACCGCCGCAGCTCCCCGAGCCGCAAGCGACCATCAGTGACGCTTCTGCCGGGCCGATCACCATCGGGCTCCTCGGAGCACCGACGATCACTGTCGGCGGCGAGGCCCGCGACCTGATTGACGCAGTGGCCCCGATCGCAGACACGAAGGCCCGCAGAGTCGCCGAGCTACTCGTCTACCTCGCCGCACACGACGGCACCGCCACCAGAGGACAGTGGCTCACCGACATCTCCCCCGACAAGGCGCTCTCCGACGGCTACGTCCGCAACCTCGTCCTCCTCAGCCGTCGCACCCTGGAGTCCCTCACCGGCATCGCCGACCTCCTCACCTACGACCGCGCCACCCAGCGCCTCACCCTGGACGCACGCGTGCGGAGCGACTGGACCGTGTTCCGCGGCCTGACGGTCGACCCGGAGCCGGACCGACTCCGCAAGGCCCTGGCTTTCGTCACCGGCGTCCCATTCGGGCCGAATCCGGAGCCGTGGACCTCGGCCAGCGGTCTCTCCTACGCCATGATGGGAGCCATCACCGACGCTGCGGCCGCCCTCGGTGAGCGTGCCCTGTCCGACGGCGACACCCGCCTCGCTGCCTGGGCAGCGCGACAAGGCCAGCTCGCCGACCGCTACGACCAGGCGTTGTGGCGCATCCTCCTCCGGGCGGCCGCCGACGCCCCCGAACGGCAGCGGATCTGGCACGAGCTCCACGCCCTCATCGCCGTCGACGGCGACCCCGACAGCGACCTCGACCCCGCCACCGTCGACCTCTACCGTGCCCTTGCTGCCGAGCAGGCCCGCCGCGGCGCAGTCGTCGTCCTCCAAGATGACGACGACACGGTCATCCCCACCCGCCAAGCCGTCTGACCCGCCCTTCCGCCGGGTGGCCTTCCCCTCGGTTTGGTCCGCGGCCTGAGGCGGGCAGCGACCGCGGTCGCCGAAGCCGACACCGTCACAGGTAGGCCGTAGCGTCACGTGCCATCGGATCGCTGCGGCGATCCCTCCGCCCGCCAGGTTCCGGGATTCCCGCCGCCGGTGCGGTCTCTCGCCCCTCCGAGGGGCCTCTGCGCAGATGCCACCCTGGCAGAGCTGCGGCTCCGAGCTTCAAGCCCTGAAGTGCACTCCGCTTCGCTCCGGGGCTGTTCCGCTCGGCCTTGCCCTGCCGTGCCGGGTGCATCGCATCGGCACCACACGGAGGGACTAGACCATGACCGCAACACACCGCCATCCCGAACTCCTCGAGAAGCTGGCCGAAGGGATCGGCAACCTCACCTCATCCGAACAGTGGCAGCGCCACCTTGACGTCCAGAGCCGCTTCCGCCGCTACAGCTTCGGCAACGTGATCCTCATCGCCGCCCAACGCCCCGAAGCCACCCAGGTCGCAGGATTCAACGCCTGGCGGAAGCTGAACCGCTCCGTCCGCAAGGGCGAGAAAGCCATCTGGATCCTCGCCCCGATGGTCTACCGAGCCACCGACACCCAAGCCGACGACGACGAGCGAGTCATCCGCGGCTTCAAGTTCGTCCCCGTCTTCGACCTCGCCCAGACCGACGGCGAAGCCCTGCCCACCGTCTGCAACCGACTCGATGGCGACGACCCTGCCGGGCACTACGCACAACTCGTCAGCGTGGCGCAATCCATCGGCTTCACCGTCGAAGACCACGAACTCGCCGGCCCGAACGGGGACTGCTGCCACAGCGAGCGTCGCATCCGGGTCGAAGTACGGAACATGCCCGCACAACGGGTGAAGACCCTCGCCCATGAACTGGGCCACGCCATCCTCCACGAGCCGGGCGAAGACCGCCCCGACAGGAGGGCGCTGCTCGAACTCGAAGCCGAGAGCGTCGCCTATGTCGTCTGCCAGAACCTGGGCGTCGAGACCAGGGACTACAGCTTCGGCTATGTCGCAACCTGGGCCGGTGGCGGCACCGAAGCCCGGGAAGCCATCAAGGCTCACGGAACCCGCATCCAGCGGGCCGCCGACCAGATCCTGACCGCCGTCGAGGCCGTCCAGGGTCTCGCCCGAGAGGCGGTGGCGTGATGTACAGCGTCACCGACCTCACCGAGCTGATCCGCCGTCACGTAGTGCTGTCCGCGGACGACACTGAACAGGTAGACGTCAACCTGGCCCAGCTGATGCGGAACATCGAACAGATGATCACGACGCCGCGCTGGCACGAACCCATCTATTGGATGGCGTGCGAGGACTGCGGCGCCTGGGTCTCCAGCGAGCTGTTCGGCCCTGACGCTGCCGGGGGAGGCGAGGACGGCGGGTTCCGCTGTACCGAATGTCGGTTCGCTGCAGACGAGGATCTCTGAAGGCTCCGCCGTGAGGTGATATCCAGGATAGTGGTCGCCGAACACTCTGCGGTATGCGTCGTGCATCGATGCCTGGTTGCCGTCCCGAGGAGCCTTCCCTGCCCGCTGGCAGCGCTCAGCGGCGGTGCCATTCTTGCTCGCTTCGTCGCGGGAACGAACAGTGAGTGTCACGGTTCGGCGCCGATCAGACCGGCAGCGGCAACTACTTAGGTTCCGAGCCTCTTGAGAGCCTCCCAAGACCCCTTGGCGGTAGCGATGTCGGATTCGGAAACGAGGAGGTACCGCCACGTCACATTCGTCGCCGTATCTGCGTTGACGTGGCTGGCCCACCGCGTCGCTGCTTCACGCTTGCTCTGTACGTCAGCGGACGCGACTCCTTTGTCCATCTTCACTTCCACGACCCAGTGCGTTCCATCGGAGTCGATGACGATGAGATCTGGGTTGTA
>JAJZJY010000046.1 GCA_021809885.1 Actinomycetes bacterium | reverse complement strand
GCCCGCCCCGCCCCCGCCGAGCCGGATCGGGCACGCCTTGGCTGATCCCGTACGTATCGTCTTCCTCGGCGGCCTGGGGGAGATCGGCCGCAACTGCGCGTGCGTCGAGGTCGGCGGCCGGATCATGATCCTCGACTGCGGGCTCATGTTCCCCGACTCCGACATGCCCGGCGTCGACCTCGTCCTCCCGGATTTCACCTACCTGCTCGACAACGCCGCACGCGTCGAGGGTTGCATCATCACCCACGGCCACGAGGACCATTGCGGCGGCTTGTCGTTCCTGCTCCGTGAGCTGTCGTTCCCGATCTATGGTTCGCCGCTGAGCCTCGGCCTGGCGCGCAGCCGGATCGAGGAGGCCGGGCTGCTGGGCCGAACTCAGCTGATCCCCGTCCACGACGGCGAGCGCCGCGTCATCGGTCCCTTCGACGTCGAGTTCATCCCCGTCACCCATTCGGTGCCGCACGGCTTCGCCACCGCCTTCCACACCCCTCAGGGCGTCATCCTCCACTCGGGTGACTTCAAGATCGACCTGACCCCGGTGGACGGCCGGGCGACCGACCTCGCCCACCTCGGCGCCATCGCCGACAGTGCCGGGGTGCGCCTGTTCCTCTGCGATTCGACCAACGCCGAGGAGGAGGGGCACACCAAGTCCGAGCGCAGCGTCGGCCGGGTCCTGCGGGACCTGTTCGCCGCTCACCGCGACCAGCGGATCATCGTGGCGTGCTTTGCCAGCCACATCCACCGCATACAGCAGATCGCCGACGCCGCCGTCGCCGAGGGCCGGATGGTCGCCACCCTCGGCCGCTCCATGGGGAAGAACGTCGCCCTCGCCCGCTCCATGGGTCTGCTCGCCATCCCCGACGACTGCCTGGTCGACATCGACGACATCGGCCGCTACGCGCCGCAGCGGGTGTGCGTCATCTCGACAGGGTCCCAAGGGGAGCCGATGTCGGCGCTGGCGCTCATGGCCGCCAACGACAACAGGCGGATCACGGTGGGCGACGGCGACCTGGTCGTGCTGTCCTCCCACGCCATCCCCGGCAACGAGACGTCGGTCGGCAAGGTGATCGACGGGCTGTGCCGGCTCGGGGCCGATGTCGTGCACTCGGGACTGGCCGAGGTTCACGTGAGCGGCCACGCCATGCGCGACGAGTTGCGCCTGATGCATTCCGTGTTGCGGCCGGCGGCTTTCATCCCGGTGCACGGCGAGTTCCGCCACCTGACCCACAACGCCGAGTTGGCGGCGGAGATGGGCGTGCCCGAGTCGAGGATCCTCCTGGCCGAGGACGGCGACGTGGTGGAGCTCACCGACGACGGGGTCGACTTCGTGGGCGAGGTGCCCGCCGGCTACCTCTACGTGGACGGGATCGTGGGCGACGTCGGGCGGGGCGTGCTGCGGGACCGCAAGGTACTGGCCGAGGAGGGTGTGGTGATGGTGGTCATCACGGTCGACACCAAGACGGGCGAGATCGTGACCGGCCCGGAGATCATCACGCGCGGGTGGGTGTACGCCCCGGAGGCCGAGGAGCTGCTCGACGAGGCGAGGCGGACGGTGCTCGATGCGCTCGAGGCGATGGACGAGTCGGCGGCGGCCGAGCCGGAGGCGTTGAAGCTGAAGGCCCGCCAGGCCCTGGGACGCTTCGTGGCCGAGCGCACCCGCCGGCGGCCGATGATCGTGCCGGTGATCATGGAGGCCTGACTCCAACCCGAAAGTCGCCGCGCCTCCGACCTCACCTCCCTCGGAGCGTCGGACCCGCCGGATCGCCGGCCCGGCCCGCGAGGCTGCGGGCGGCTCCGCCGGCGCCCGCTGCGCTCGTGTGGCCGAGGAGCAGCTGGGCTCTCGTGGCGAACCACCACTCGGCCAGGTCCTCGGTTGCCGTGGGTGGCGTCGTACTCGATGAGGGGACCGAGGACCCGGTCGACGACCGCCCGGGCCTCGACCCGGGAGCGGGGCAGGATCAGTTCGGTGGCGTCGCCGTAGCGGTGGACGCTGCGGCCGTCGGCGCTCGCAACCCTCAACGCCCGAACTCGCTTCCACGCCTAGCGCACGAGCTGGTCCAGCCGCTCGACCTGCGCCTCACGGCGCTTGCCCGGTGCCATCGTCTCGGCGGGCACAGCGGGATCCCTGTCCATCCCGTTGGAATAGGTACAGTAAGAGAGAGCCTTCCGTCAGAAGATCGGGATGATGTTCTCGTAGTCGATATCGGTGATCTCCTCGCCGCTGATGCCTACCTCGGGGATGGCGGGGAAGGGGATGTCGTAGCGGTCGAGCACGCCCTTGACGTTGAGCATGGCCTGGTGCCAGTTCTCCCGCTTCTGCTCGTAGGTGGCGACGCCGAACCCGGCGCCGCGCGCCACCTCCTCAATCTCACGCTGGGTGGCGATGAAGTCGTCGGGCAGGTCCCAGAAGTCTTCGGGCGGCTCGAAGAGCACCCCGGAGAGGAACACGTAGCCGGCGCGTATCTGCTTGGTGACCAGCGCCCTGTCCTCGGCGGAGATCTTCGGGTAGTCGCGCTCCATGAGCGTCAGGCACACAGCCATGTGGCGTCCCTCGTCACGGCCTATGTTGCGGAACCCCTCCTTGAACACCGGCTCCTCGCAGTGACTCGCCATGTGGTGGAACAGTGTGGCCGCAGCGGTCTCACCCATGAGAAAGGAGCTGAACACGACCGCCAGGCTGTAGCGGGGGAGCGCCTTGTTGTAGCCGGTCCAGTAGCGCCCGCCGTTGTGGTAGAGCCACTTGGCGTTGCGCTGGGCGCGCTTGCCGAGATCGGTCTGCGGCTCGTAGTCGAGCGGCCCGCCCGGGGTGAGGCGGCTGATCGCGAGGCCGCAGAACTGCTCGTGGTTCTGCTCGTCGCGCTCGATGCTGAAGAAGGCCCGGCGCACCGCGTCCTCCTCGTGGACCTCGTATGTGCGCGTGAGGGCGTTGGCGAACACCGGCGGGGCAGAAGCGTCGAAGACCGACAGCAGCGTGAACCAGTAGGCGATCGCCTCGCGCTGCTCGGCACTGTAGCGGCTCACATCCAGGGCGGGCCAGGGAAGGGCCTCGGGGTCCCAGTACTCCCTGCGGGCCGCCTTCCAGATGTCCTCCAGGCGAGAGGCCTGGGCGGACTCCGTCCGCCAGCTCAAGGGGAAGATGTTGGGCTGGGAGATGGCGGGGGGAAGGTCCATGGTCCTGGCGAGGCGCTCTTGGGTCATCTGTACTCCTATGTCGGCGGCCTGCGTGGGCAGCCCTGACTGAACGTTCGTTATGGTACGGTATCAAGGGAGAGGACTCATGGCAAAGTTCATCCGGCTGCAACCGTCGGGCAAGGAGATCACCTGCGCCGAGGACCAGACCGTGCTCGAGGCGCTCGAGCACGCTGGCTACGCGCTGCCCAACAATTGCCGTGCAGGGGCGTGCGGCGAGTGCAAGACCCGGGTGCTGTCCGGGACCTTCGACCAGGGGTTCGTGATGGACATGGCCCTATCGAGGAAAGACCGTGCGGCGGGCTACGGCCTCATGTGCATGGCCAAGCCGACATCGGCCGCCCTCGAGCTCGACTACGGCACCGCGGACGCTCAGCCGAAGCTGTTCCCACCGCGCACGGGCGTGCCCTTCGTGGTGGTCGACAAGATGGCTCGCGCTCCCGAGGTGGTCGAGTTGCGGCTGCGCCCGCTCGGCGGACGCCTGCGCTACTGGCCCGGCCAGCACGTGATGGTGGGCAGCACCGACCCAGCGCACGCCGAGAGGCAGTACTCGATGGCCAACGCCCCGCGCCCCGACGGGGAGATCGTGTTGCTGGTCGGCCGCCACCGCGGGGGAGAGACCAGCACCTGGATCCACGACGCACTCGCCGAGGGAGACGTGGTGGCGGTCTCGGGGCCCTACGGCACCTTCATAGGCGACGTCTCCCTCGAGGCGCCCGTGGTCTGTCTCGCTGGCGGCACCGGGCTCGCGCCGATCCTCGCTCTCACCGACGGCGCCCTGCGCCGGGGCTTCTCCCTGCCTGTCACTATCGTGTACTCCGCTCGGCGTTCCGCCGAGGTCTACGAGCGGGGCCTCACCGCGTACTGGCAGCGGCGCTACCCGAACTTCCACTTCGTGGTGACGCTCACCCGCGAAGCCGGAGGGTCGGGAGAATACGGCGGTCGCATCCCTGACATCCTGCCCGGGCTGTTTCCCCACCTGGCTCCCTACCAGGTGTTCATAGCTGGCTCGCCCGGGTTCGTGGCTGCATGCGAGGCGGCTGCGCTCGTCTGTCACGCCCTGCCGGAGCGGGTGTTCACCGAGGCGTACGTGCCGCGCGCCCAGCCGGCGCTGCCCGCCTCGGAGCGTCTGATGGAACCTTCCGCGGTCGGCTGAGCTGGCTGGAGGTGGCGCGCAGCCCGTCGAAGGCGAGGCGCGCCACGGCATCCGCGATGTCGGGTCCCGCTGGGTGGTCAGCGGGGTGGTGCCACTCCACCAGCGAGTTCACCATCCCGAAGACCAGCCGTGCTGTCAGCCCGGGGTCGACATCGGAGCGGATGTCGCCCTCCCGCTGCGCCTGCTTGACCAGGTCGGCGACGACGCGGTCGAAGGTCCTGCGTTGGTCGAGGGCGCGCCGCTCCACCTCGGTGTTGCCTCTCACCCGCAAGAGCAGCGTCACGTACGGGAGCCGCTCGACGAGCAGGTTCACGCTCGCGCGCACCAGGTGCTCCAGGCGCTCGACGGCCGCCGTGCCAGTGCCCGACGTGTCGGCCACCAGCGCGAACAGTCCCTCGAGCGCCCGGTCGAGCGCTATGGACAGCATGGCTTCCTTGGACTCGACGTGGTGGTAGATCGCCGACTTTGTTATGCCGAGGCGCTTGGAGAGGTCCTCCATGCTGGTGCCGTCGTAGCCCTGCTCGTTGAACACCGCCACCGCCACGGCGAGAAGCGACTCGACGTCGTAGACCTTGCGCTTCGAGCCGTCCGTCCCACCGGGGCTTGCCTCAGCCATCGTCGGCTCCTTCGGCCGGCGATGGGAGGCGCCGGCCGAGCTCGTGGCCGCGGCCGCTGAGCTCCGCGATCACCGTGGCGCCGCGCCGCACGGTCACGTTGTAGATGCCGTTGCGCCCGAAGCGAGCCCGCAGGAGCGCCTCGGCTACCAGATCGTCGTCGATCATTCGCTCGATGGCTGTGGCCGTCACTGGTACAGGATAACATTGACGTGATACCGACCGAACGGTCGTGCGCCACCGGCCTGCACACAGACAATCACAGGCAGACGATCAGTTGTAGACAGATGACAGCAGGCAGGAGGAGGCTTCGCTGTGCCCGAGGCATTTCTAGTGGGCGGCGGGCGTACGCCGCTGGGCCGCTACGGGGGCGTGCTCGCTGCAGTGCGCCCCGATGACCTGGCCGCTCTGGTGGTTCGCGAGGCGCTGCGACGCGCCGGAGCGCCCGATGACTCGGTGGACGAGGTGATCCTCGGGGCGGCCAACCAGGCCGGCGAAGACAACCGTGACGTGGCGCGCATGGCGGTGCTGCTCGCGGGGTTGCCCGATGCCGTGCCCGGCTACACCGTGAACCGCCTGTGCGCGAGCGGGCTCACCGCCATCGCCAACGCGGCACACGCCATACGCGCAGGCGAGGCGGACGTGGTGGTCGCGGGCGGGGTCGAGTCGATGACGAGGGCGCCGTGGACCATGGCCAAGCCGGCCACGCCGTGGGCCCGCCCCGGCGAGGTCCACGACACCTCGCTCGGCTGGCGCTTCACCAACCCGAGCTTCCGAGCCCACGACCGGGACCTACCCCCGGTGCCCAGCCCGCAGGTGCGCAAGCTCACGCTGTCAATGGGCGAGACCGCCGAGGAGGTAGCGGCGCTCGACGGCATCAGCCGCGAGGATGCCGACGGGTTCGCGCTGCGCAGCCATTACCGGGCCGTTGCGGCGATCGACGCCGGGCGCTTCGCCGCCGAGATTGTCGAGGTGCCGACCGGGGATGGGAAGGTGAGCATCGACGAGGGTCCCCGGCGTGACACGACGCTGGAGAAGCTCGCCAAGCTGCGGCCGGTGTTCAGCCCGGCGGGCGTCGTGACCGCCGGATCGTCGTCGCCGCTGTCGGACGGTGCGGCAGCGGTGGTGGTCGCGAGCGAGGAGGCGATCAGCCGCTACGGCATGACCCCCCGGGCTCGGGTCGTGTCCTCGGCCGCGACTGGGGTCTCGCCTCACCTGATGGGTCTCGGGCCGGTGCCCGCCACCACTAGGGCGCTGGAGCGCGCAAAGTGGTCAGTCAAGGAGCTCGAAGCAGTCGAGCTCAACGAGGCCTTTGCCACCCAGTCCCTCGCGGTCATCCGCCGCCTGGGCCTCGACGAGGAGCTCGTCAATGCCGACGGGGGTGCGATCGCGCTCGGCCATCCTCTCGGCTGCTCGGGGGCGCGCATCGTGGTCACGTTGCTCGGGCGTATGGAGCGCGAGGGGGCGACGCGGGGCCTCGCGACCCTGTGCGTGGGCGTGGGCCAGGGCGTGGCAATGGCTCTGGAGCGCGTATGAGCAGCGGCGTCGTCGGCGTCGTCGGCGTCGTCGGCGGAGGGCGCATGGGGGCCGGCATCGCGCACGTGTTCGCGCTGGCCGGCTACGAGGTGGTGGTAACTGAGCAGAGCGAGCAGGCAGCGGAGGCGGCAGCCGAGCGCGTGGTGGCGAACCTGGCCCGAGCGCTCGAGCGCTCGGTCGGCATCGACGCCGGGGCCGTTGGCTCGCGGGTGCGGTTCGCCACCGGCGTGGGCAGCCTTCCGGCCGACACTTTGCTCGTGGTAGAAGCCGTTCCCGAGGTCGCTTCGCTCAAGCACGAGGTGCTCGCGGCGGCCGAGGCAGTTGTCGGGTCTGACTGCGTCATCGCGTCCAACACCAGTTCGCTGTCGGTCAGCGGTCTGGCGGAGGCCCTGACGCGGCCGGAGCGCTTCTTGGGGATGCACTTCTTCAACCCGGTGCCGATCTCGGCGCTCGTGGAGGTCGTGAGGGGCCAGCGCAGCGCCCCGGCGACCGTCGAGCGGGCGGTCGGCTGGGTGCATGAGCTCGGCAAGGCCGAGATCGTGGTCGCTGACTCGCCGGGGTTCGCCACCAGCCGCCTCGGTGTTCTGCTCGGCCTCGAGGCCATTCGTATGCTCGAGGAGGGTGTCGCCTCCGCCCAGGACATCGACCGGGCCATGGAGCTCGGCTACCGCCACCCCATGGGGCCGCTTCGATCGAGCGACCTGGTTGGCCTCGACGTGCGCCTTGCCATAGCGGAGCATCTCGCAGAGACGCTCGGGCCACGCTTCGAGCCGCCGAAGCTGCTGCGCGAAAAGGTGAGTCGCGGCGAACTGGGCCGCAAGAGCGGTCGCGGCTTTTTCAACTGGGACTGAGCATCGCCGCTCGCGCGATGCCTACAGCGTGCGTGTCAGCTCCCGGAGAACGTAGGCTTCTCCTTGCGCCAGAAGGCCTCCACCGCGCCCCGGTGATCGGCGGTCATTCCGAGCCGGGCCTGCGCAGCGGCCTCAGCCCGCAGCACGGTTTCGAGCGGTTCGTACGCGCCGGCCAGCGCCCTCTTGACCTCTGCGTAGGCCTGGGTTGGCCCGGCGGCGAGGCGCGCAGCGAGCTGTGCTGCAGCCTCGGCGAGCTCGCTGTCGGGGATCACCTGGCCGGCGATACCCCACGCAAGGGCCTCTTGTGCGTCGAACGCCCGACCGGTGATGACCAACTCGGCTGCCCGGGCCTGGCCCACCGCGCGAGCGAGCGTGGCAGACAGCCCCGAGTCGCAGGTGAGCCCGATGGCAGTGAAGGCGGTGGCGAACTTGACGCTCTCGGCGACGATGCGTAGGTCACACGCCAGGGCGAGGCCGAGCCCGGCGCCGACGCAGGTCCCGTTTATGGCCGCCACCACGGGCTTTTGCATGGTGGCAAGAGCGGTCACTATGGGGTTGTAGTGCTCGGTGACGGTGCGGAAGGCGCTCGCCGGATCTGCCCGCAGTTCGTCGGCGTGCTCGGCCAGGTCCTGGCCGGCGCAGAAGGCCCGCCCGGAGCCAGTCAGCACCACGCACCGCACTGCCGGGTCGGCCGCTACCTGCTCCAGGCAGTCGCGCAGCTGCTGCTTCATGGGTGCCACGAGCGCATTGCCCCGCTCGTGTCGGTTCATGGTCAGCGTCGCCACCGCTCCGAGGCGCGCGAGCGTCACGAGCTCTACGCCATTGCCGGACGCTTCACGGTGGTCATGCTCCAAGATGTCCCTCCCGGGTCAACTCGTGGGTCCAGCCTGGCGGTGTGGGCGAACGTCAGCGCAGCGGTCTGCCGCGCTGCGAGCAGCGGCTGGAGGCCGTGGCCGCTCGCGTGCAGGATGGTAGCATGACCGCCTAAACGTTCGGTAGGTGACGCATCTGGGAGGTCGGATCGATGAGGGCGCTCGGCAGCTATGTGGAGGGTCACTGGCAGGCACCCTCGGGCGAGGGCAGCGTCGTGCTCGACGCTGCCACTGGCGAGCCGGTCACCGCGGTGTCGACCGAGGGCATCGACATGGCCGGTGCCCTTGACCACGCCAGGCGCTCCGGCGCCCCCCTGCGGGAGCTGACCTTCCACCAGCGCGCCGGGATCTTGAAAGAGCTCGCCGCATACCTCAAAGCCCATCGCGAGGAGCTCTATGAGCTGTCCACCCGCACGGGGGCGACCCTGCGGGACAGCAAGTTCGACGTCGACGGCGGGATAGGGGTGCTCGCCGCCTACGCGAGCAAAGCCAAGCGTGAGCTGCCCAACGACACGATCTACGTGGAGGGTCCCGTGGAATCCCTCGGCAGGGGAGGCAGCTTCGTGGGTCAGCACGTGCTCAGCCCGCTTCGTGGCGTAGCGGTCCAGATCAACGCCTTCAACTTTCCCACATGGGGTCCCCTCGAGAAGCTTGCCCCCGCTTTCATCGCCGGGGTGCCGAGCCTGATAAAGCCGGCGAGCCAGACCGCGTACGTAACCGAGAGGCTGGTCCGCCTGATCGCCTCCTCGGGGCTGTTCCCCGAGGGAGCTCTGGCGCTTGTCAGCGGGCCGGCCGGCGACCTGCTCGACCATCTCGGTCCCCAGGATCTGGTCTGCTTCACTGGCTCCGCTGCGACGGCAGCACGCCTGCGGGTGCACCCGCGGGTCGTGGCGTCGTCCGTGCGCTTCAACGCCGAGACCGACTCCCTCAATTTGTCGATCCTCGGACCCGACGTGGTGGCCGGCTCGAGGGAGCTGGACCTGTACGTCGATGGTCTGGTGAGCGAGATGACAGTGAAGGCCGGCCAGAAGTGCACCGCCATCAGGCGAGCGTTCGTGCCCGGCGCGCTCGCCGAAGAGGTGATCGGGGCGCTTGTCGAGCGTCTCGCTGCCGTCAGGGTCGGCAACCCTGCCAACCCCGAGGTCGCCATGGGTCCGCTTGCGAGCCTGGCTCAGCGCGACGAGGTACGGCGGGCGATCTCGCGCCTGTCGGTAGCGGCGAAGACGGTCTTCGGCGACCCGTACCACGTGGAGGTCATCGACGGCGACGACGAGCGCGGGGCATTCATGTCACCCGTGCTGCTCTACGCCGACGACCCGGCGGGCCCTGAGCTCCACGATACCGAGGCGTTCGGCCCGGTGAGCACGGTGATGGCCTACTCGTCGCCGTCGCAGCTGCCCAGTCTCGCCGCGCTCGGTGGTGGCAGCCTCGCCGGCTCGGTGGTCACCTCGGACCCGGGCTTCGCCAAGTGGGTCGTGCGCGAGCTCGCTCCCTGGCACGGGCGCCTGCTGGTTCTCGACGTCGATGACGCGGGGGAGTCCACCGGTCACGGCTCGCCGCTGCCGGCTCTGGTCCACGGCGGCCCGGGCAGAGCGGGTGGGGGTGAGGAGCTCGGTGGCATGAGGGCTGTACACCACCACATGCAGCGCAGCGGCATCCAGGCCAGCCCCAGGGTGCTCTCGGCCGTCACCGGACGCTGGGTGCCGGGGGCACCGCGCAGCGAAGGGATGCACCCGTTTCGCAAGTCGCTCGCAGAGCTGCGGGTGGGCGACACCGTGGTGGCAGGGCCACGGCGCATCACCGCCGAGGACATCGCCTCGTTCGCCTCGCTCACCGGCGACACGTTCTACGCGCACACCGACGAGGAGGCCGCCAAGGCCAACCCGCTCTTCGGTGGAATCGTTGCCCACGGATACCTGGTCGTCTCCTACGCGGCTGGCATGTTCGTCTCCCCCGAGCCGGGGCCTGTGCTCGCCAACTACGGGCTGGAGAACCTGCGCTTCCTCACCCCGGTGCGACCCGGCGACGAGCTGACCGTGACGCTCACCGCCAAGCAGATCACCCCCCGGGAGGATGCCGCCTACGGGGAGGTCCGCTGGGATGCCGTGGTCGTGAACCAAAAGGGCGAGCCCGTCGCTACCTATGATGTGCTTACTCTCGTGGCCAAGCATCCCGCTCCCCTGAGCGCCTGAATGCTATTCGCCGGCGGAAGCCGGCGTCGTCGCGGCTGATCCGCCGGCGGCCGCTGGCGACCCGTCTCCGGTGCTGATCGACGAGTGGCATCGGGTGAGCCTGCTCGGGCCGTGATGCGCCTGGGCGGCGGTCAGCGATAGGAGCGAGATGCAGGCGTGCCGGCGACGGGCGCGCCGATCGCGTCCGGGGCTGGGGCAGCGGGCAGGCGGACGACGACGCGGGCGCCGAGCGGCGCATCGGTGAAGCGGACGCTGCCGCCGTGGCGCACGACGATGTCGCGGACGATGGCGAGGCCCAGCCCGGCGCCGCCGGAATCGGTGCCGCGGGCGGCGTCGAGGCGGGTGAAGCGCTCGAACACCCTCTCGCGGTCCTCCGGCGCCACCCCCGGGCCGTCGTCGGCCACGACCAGCTCGACGGTGGCTCCCTCGCAGACCTCGACGGACACCGAGACGGCGCTGCGGGCGTGGCGGCAGGCGTTGTCGACCAGGTTGGAGACGACGCGCCGGGCGAGGTGCTCGTCGACGCGGACGAGGGGGCGGCGGTCGCCGCCGGTGCGCAGGCGGAGCGCCGGGGGGCTGGGCCGGTGGGCGAGGTCCGCCTCGGCGGTCGCGGCCAGGTCGCAGACGCCCGAGCCGGGCGCACCCCGCTGCCCTGCATGCGGCCGACGCTGGTCTGGATGGGCCTCCAGGCGAGCGAGGAGCAGCAGGTCCGTGACGAGCCGCTCGAGCCGTTGCTCCTCGGCGAGCGCGCCTTCGGCGGTGGCCGGCCAGTCCGTCGAGGGCCCGGCTGCCAGCCCGACCTCGAGCTGGGTGCGCAGAGCGGTCAGCGGGCTGCGCAGCTCGTGGGAGGCGTCGGCGACAAAGGCACGCTGGCGGTCGGCGCCGGCCTCGATGCGGTCCAGCATGCCGTTCATGGTCAGGGCGAGGCGACCGAGCTCGTCGTCGGTGGCCGGGACGGGAACCCGGCGGTGCAGGTCCTCGGTCGTGATCCTCGCCACCTCGGCCCGTATCAGGTCGATGGGGCGCATGGCCCGCCCGACGATCCACCAGGACGTGCAGGCGACCAGGACGACGAGCAGCGGGAGCCCCACGGCCAGAGCCAGCTCGACGTCGCCGACGGCGAGGTCGGTCAGGGCGAGCGAGTAGCCGGCGTAGACCGTCAGGGCCCGGGCTGCCTCCCGGGCCGGCACCGCCACCAGGCCGTACCGGCCGTTCTGGCCGATGGCGTTGCCCTGGATGGTGAGCCGGCCCGAGCGGCGGCCGTGGAGCGGGGGGCCGACCGGCGGCTCGCCGGCGATGTTGGTGGACGCCGCCACGACCGTCCCGCCGGCGCCGACGACCTGGGCGAAGGTTGCGTCCTGACCGGGCAGGCCGAGGGTGGCCGGCAGCCGCCCGGAGGCAGCGAGAGCGGCGATGTCCTGGGCGCGGCTGGTCGCCGCCGCCCGGCGGTTGCTCTCCAGCGAGGCGCGCAGGACGGTGACCATGACGACGGCACCGACCGTGAGGGCGACAGCTACGGCGAGGGTGGCGGCCAGGGTCGTGCGGAGCCGTACCGATCCCCGCCGGGCGAAGGTGCGCCGCTCAGCCACGGTCGTCGACCAGGCGGTACCCCGCGCCGCGGACGGTCTCGATGCTGGCCCGCCCGAAGGCCCGGTCCAGCTTGCGACGCAGGGCGCTGACGTGCACCTCGACGACGTTGGGATCACCGTCGAAGGCGAAGTCCCAGACGTGGTCGAGGATCTCCGCCTTGGAGACGACGTCGCCGGCATGGCGCAGCAGGTACTCGGCGACCGCCAGCTCACGGGCCGTGAGCTCCACTGGCGTGCCCCCCCGGCTGCAGCGGCGCGACGCGGGGTCGAGTACCAGGTCGCCGCAGGCGAGCACCGCAGGGCGGGCCGCCGATCCGCGGCGGACCAGGGCCCGCAAGCGGGCGACGAGGACCACGTAGGAGAAGGGCTTGGAGAGGAAGTCGTCGGCGCCGGTGTCGAGCGCCTCCGCCTCGTCGTACTCGCCGTCCTTGGCCGTCAGCATCAGGATCGGCGTCCAGGTGCCCTGCTCGCGCAGGCGGCCGCACAGCTGGTAGCCGTTGACGCCCGGGAGCATGATGTCGAGGACGATGGCGTCGTAGACCTGCGCTGTGGCCATCCACTCGCCCTGCGTGCCGTCGAGGGCGACGTCGACGGCGAAGCCCTCCGAGACGAGACCCCGCCGGAGGGCGGCGGCGAGGCGCTTCTCGTCCTCGACGACCAGCACGCGCATGGCCACCATCATCGCCGCGGCCACCTGAAGGCGCCCTGAAGAACCGCTGACGGGCCGCCGGGGCCGGACCCAGGCCCCGGCGGGCCCGGCTGCCGGCTACGAGCCGGCGGCGCCGGCGCCGGAGCCGGAAGTGTCGGCGCCGCCCTGCTGTAGGTTGGGGCCGGACTGGACGTCGGGTCCGGACTGGACGTTGGCCCCGCCCTGCGGACCGCCCGGACCGTCGGCCTTGCCACCGGGTGTCTCCTGCGGGCGGGCGTGTGCAGCGGCAGGGTGGGCAGCAGGGTGGTGGGTCGCAGGTGACGCGCTGGCGGTTCCCAGCGCCACGGTGCCGAGGCCGAGGCCGGCGAGGCCGGCGGCCGCCAGGATCGCCTTGTCGGTGAGCTTGGTCATGGTGAGGGTCTCCTTCTCCGTCGCCTCCGCCCCGAGCGGAGGTCGCAGGCGCATCCTGCGCCCTTGGCCCTGAAGCCGCCCTGAAGCAACCGCCTCCGAGCCGGCGGGCACGGAGAGTGGGGCTGCTACCCGGGATCGCGCGCTGGCGTCTCGCCCCTCATCGCCGCCCGCCACTCCTCCCGGTCCGCCCGCCGCTCGGCGCGCCGGGCCCGCAGCTCCTCCTGCGTGTCGTGCACGAGTTGCCACCAACCCCAGCCCGCCACGCCGGCGAACACCGGCCACTCGAAGGTGTAG
>JAJZJY010000045.1 GCA_021809885.1 Actinomycetes bacterium | reverse complement strand
CGACGGCCCGGCCCAACTCCCGCTTCCAGCCGTCGAGCTCGAGGCGGGCGGCCGTCAGCTCCGCCGAGGGCAGCACCCCACCGAGGGTGATCAGCTCCCGGACGCCGGCATCGAGGCGTAGGGGGTCGGACAACAGGCAGCGGTCGGACTCCCATGCCTCCGCCAGGATCACAACGAGGGTTGCGTCACCGGCGGCGGCCCAGCCGGGCAACCGGACCTCGGTGACCGGCAGCTCGCAGGCGGCGAGGGCGGCGTCGACGGCGGCGTCGACCAGGGGATGGGTGCCCGGCAGCCGGACACGGCCGACGCCGGCGGCCGGTCCCGGCGCCGGCGCGAACCCCGGCTCGAGCAGGCGCATCCCGGCGACGACCCCCGCCACATCTCGGGCCATCGGGCCCACCGTGTCCAGGCTGGGCGCCAGCGGCCACACCCCGTCGGTGGGCACCCGGCCCCAGGTGGTCTCGAGGCCGACCGTCCCGCAGCAGGCCGACGGGATCCGCACGGAACCGCCGGTGTCGGTCCCCAGGGCAACGTCGGCAGCGTCGGTGGCAACGGCCACCGCCGACCCGCTGGAGCTGCCACCCGGCACGAGTCGTGGATCGACCGGGTTGTCGGGCGTGCCACACCAGCGGTTGACGCCCGTGGCGCCCGCTGCCAGCTCGTGCAGGTTGGTCTTTCCCACCAGGCGCACGCCGGCGGCCCGCACGCCCTCCAGGCAGGCGGCGTCGGCGGAGGCAGGCAGCGCCCGGGCAGCCACCGCCGGGCTGCCCGCCGTCGTCGGGGTGCCGCGGATGTCGATCAGGTCCTTGACAGCAACCCGCAGCCCGCGGCCTTCGTCCAACTCGAGGATGAACAGCGACATGTGGGCAGGCTGCCAGATGGCGTCGCTTTCGGAGGGACGGTAGCGTCGGCTCGATGGCGCTCCTCGCCCACGTCAACCTCTACAGCCCGCCGGCGGCCACCCACAACAACTCCGCCGAGAGCGTGGCGATCGTGGCGGCCATCATGGTCGGCTTCGTGCTCGTCGTCGCAGCGCTGGCGTCGTGGGGCCGCCGGCCGCCCGAGCGCATGGACTGATCGGCTGGACCGGCTCAGCCGAGTGCGGCCTCCTGGCCCTCGAACTGGGTCCGGTACAACTCGGCATACAGCCCGCCCCGTGCGAGCAGCTCCTCGTGGTTCCCGCGCTCCACGATCCGGCCGGCATCCACGACCAGGATCTGGTCTGCGCTGCGCACCGTCGACAGGCGGTGGGCGATCACGATCGACGTCCGGCCCACCAGCACCTGGCCGAGCGCCTCCTGCACGGCGGCCTCCGACTCGGAGTCCAGGTGCGCCGTCGCCTCGTCGAGCACCACCACGTCCGGCGCCTTGAGCAGCAGGCGGGCGATCGCTATCCGCTGCTTCTCCCCGCCCGACAGCCGGTAGCCGCGGTCGCCGACGAGCGTGTCGACCCCGTCCGGCAGGGACTGGACCAGCGGGAGGATCTGGGCCAGGCGCAGGACCTCGGTGATCTCCTCGTCCGTCGCGTCCGGCTTGGCGTACACCAGGTTGGACCGGATCGTCTCGTGGAAGAGGTGGGCGTCCTGGGTGACGACGCCGACGATGTCGTGCAGCGACCGGAGCGTCACGTCCCGCACGTCGACGCCGTTGACCCGCACCGCCCCGGCCCGCACGTCGTACAGCCGGGGCACCAGGTGGCTGATCGTGGTCTTGCCGGCGCCGGACGGCCCCACCAAGGCGACCAACTGGCCCGGCTCGGCGGTGAAGCTCACGTCGAACAGCACCTGCTGGCGGGGCGCCTGCTCGAGCACGGCGACAGCCTCGAGGGAGGCGAGAGACACCTCCTCCGGCGTCGGGTAGCTGAAGTCGACGTGGTCGAGCTCGACGCTCGCCGGCCCACGGGCCAGCTCCACCGCAGCCGGCTTCTCGGCGATGAGCGGCTCGAGGTCGAGCACCTCGAACACCCGGTCGAAGCTGACCAGCGCCGTCATGACGTCGACCTGCACGTTGGACAGGCTCGTGAGCGGGCCGTACAGGCGGTTCAGGTAGGCCGTCAGCGCCACGACGGTGCCGACGAGCAGGATGCCCTTGGCGGCGAACAGGCCGCCGACGCCGTACACGAGCGCCGTGGCCAGGCTCGCCGTCAGCAGGAGCGACACGAAGAAGACCCCCACGTAGAGGGACTGCACCACGCCGATGTCCCGGACCTTGCCGGCCCGATCGGCGAAGACCCGCTCCTCGGCGTCGGGCCGCCCGTAGAGCTTGACGAGGAGCGCTCCGGCGACGTTGAAGCGCTCCGACATCGTCGTGTTCATCTCGGCGTTGAGGTTGTAGCTGTCCCGGGTGATCTTGGCGAGGCGCCGGCCCACCGCCCGGGCGGGGAACAGGAACACCGGCAGGATCACGAGCGACATGAGCGTGATCTGCCACGACAGCACGAACATGGCCACGAGCGTGACGGCGACGGTCACGAGGTTCCCGATCACCGAGGAGAACGTGTTGGTGAACGCCTGCTGCGCCCCGAGCACGTCGTTGTTGAGCCGTGAGATGAGCGCCCCCGTCTGGGTGCGGGTGAAGAAGGCGATCGGCATGCGGTCGATGTGGTCGAAGACCCTCGTGCGCATGTCGTAGATGAGGCCCTCTCCGATGGTCGACGAGACCCACCGTTGCACGAGGGTGAGCCCGGCGCTGACGACGGCGAGGGCGGCCACCACGCCGGCGACGATCGCGATGAGCCGCGTGTCGTGGTGGCCGATGCCCCTGTCGATGATCATCCGGTAGAGCAGCGGGTTGGCGGCGCTCACCAAGGCGTCGACGACGATCATGACCAAGAAGGCCGCCAGCCTCCAGCGGTAGGGCGACGCGAACCGCAGGATCCGCTTGACCGTGCCAGGAGGGAGCTTCTGGTGGGCCACCTCGTCGTCTCGGCGCATGGTCCGCATGAGCGCCCAGGCGCTGGCGCCTCCGGGCCCGCCCATGTGCATCCCCACGATCCTTCTGCCTCCTCCTGCGTCCTTGGCCCTGCTGCCTGGGGTCGGTCGGCCGTTCGGCTGGTCGGTCAGGCAGCCAGTCGGTCAGGCAGCCGGTCGGTCAGGCAGCCCCGGCCCGGTCGAAGGGTACAGCCCGGGCGGCGCAAACGTTCCGTTCGGAACGTTCTCGGTAGGCTCGTGAGGTGCCTACCAGCGAGACCATCGCGCCGACGCGAGGGTCGGCGGATCTGAGCGTCCGGCTGGCAGCCACCTCACGCCTGGTCGCCGACAGCCTGCGCCGCCAGCTGGCCCCGGTGGGGCTCGACCCACGGCAGTACCGGGTCCTCGCCGCCGTAGCCAGCGCCGGCAGCTCCCCCCAGCGGGCCCTGACCACCCGGCTCGGCATCCCCCCGAGCCGGGTCGCCGGCATCCTCAACACCCTCGAGCAGCGGGACCTCGTCGAGCGGTGGGAGGCCCCGGGGGACCGGCGCGCCCACGCGGTGCGGGTCACCGCTGGCGGCGCGTCCCTCCTCGAGCAGGCACGGCCGCTCGTGGAGCAACACGAGGCACGCCTGGTGGACGGCTTGTTGGGGCTGGACGTCGCCGTGCTCCAGCGCCTCCTCGACCGGCTCGCCGCCAACTGCGCCGGCGGTTGCTGCCCGCCGGCACCGGGGGCCCAGCCTGCTCAGGCTGCTCCGCCTGCTCAGGCTCCGACGCCCGAGGACATCATTGTGGACACGCACCGGGGGCTCACCGGCCCCGGAAGCGGTCCAGGGCCCGCCGGTCGCGCTTGGTAGGCCGCCCCGGAGCGTCAACGCGCACGAACAGCGGAGGCGGTACCAGCTCCCGGGGAGGACGGGGTGGGCTGCGGTCGACCAGGCACCCTGCGGCGACGGCCGCACCGACCCGTTTGTCTATCGCTCGGACCACCTCGAGCCGACGGTCCCATCCCCCCGCCCGAACCTCGACGACGTCACCTGGCCGCACCACCTGCGCCGGCTTTGCCGACAGCCCCCCAATCCGGACGTGCCCGGCCCGGCACGCCTCGGTGGCGAGAGCGCGGGTCTTGTAGACACGCACGGCCCAGAGCCAGCGGTCGAGCCGGGCATGTTGGACGGATCCGCGGGTATCCGGCCCGGTCATCCGACCTATCTTCGCAGCTGAGCCCTCCGTCCCCCCATCAGCCACCGCGACGCGCCACCATGAGGCGATGCGCATCCGGATCGCGGCAGCTGTGACGGCCACCGGGGTCGCGGTCGCTCTCGCCGCCGTGCTGGCTGGGTGCGGCGCGTCGCCGGGGCCTGCCGCCGGCAAGGGGCCCACCGACCCGCCCACGACCACCACCACCGTGCCGGCGACGACGACCACCACCTCGACCACCTCGACGACGACGACCACCACGACCCTGCCGGCCGGGCGTCAGCCGAGCGCGGAGGGCGCCGCCTCGGCCTTCCTCGACAGCTGGGTCGCCGGCGACCGCGCCGACGCCGGGAAGGTCGCCACGCCGGCGGCGGTCAGCGAGCTGTTCGTCCGCCCCTACCAGGGTCAGCCGCTCGTCCCTCGCGGCTGCAGCTCGGCCGAGTTCCCCCCCGTCGTCTGCTCGTACGGCCCGGAAGGTGGTGCGTCCCCCACCAACAATCTGTACGAGATCAGCCTGGCGTACCGTCAGGGGGGCTGGTACGTGGCGAAGGTGGTCGTCGAGCAGGGATAGGTTCGGGCTCCGGCAGGCTCCGGCAGGCTCCGGTGCAGGAGCTGAGCCAGCGCCAGGCCAGATCCACTCGAATCCCTCGTGCCGATGCCCCCTTCCTCCCACGATGCCACCCTCCGTGGCGGGGGGTATCGGGTCTATCTGAACTCTGGAAGCCCATGCGCGCTGTACGACAACGCGCTTCCAAAGTTCAGCTGATCCGGCCGAGCCTGTGGAGCTCGGGAGTTTCGACGCGCCTCACGACCCTGAACACACCTAGGTACACGGATGCACCGAGGCGCAGCCGGGCACATCCGCTTGGGGCCTCCCACGCCGGCCCTCACCCCCCACGCCGGCACGTCTCCTCCCAGCTCAACTCGCCGGCACGCCGGCGTCATCGACCCCCGAGAGACCGTCGATGCTCCTCCGGTTGCGTTCCTGCTGGTACCGGGCGATGCCACCGGCTCCCTTGCGTCGCGCCCACTCGTCCATGGTCGGCCGATGCGCCTCGAACCGCATGAGCGGCACGCCGTACCCGCACGAGTCAGCGACTCGCTCGGCGGCGACGACCACGATGCTTCGAACGCCTATTCCGTAGGGGTCCGCGCCCCGGTCGCGTACGGCCGCAGCAAGCACGGGCCAGCCGGCATCGTCCGGCGTGACGATATGCCCCCGGCCGTGGACCGATGGTTTCGACGCCGCTGCCGGTCTGCTCCAGGTAGGCGACCTGGCGGGGCTCCACGACAGCAAGCTCACCCCGGTTGCCCTTGGGCGACACGTCGAGGTGACCGTCTGCGGCAAGTGGGGCGGTGCCGACGAAGAAGGCGGGCTGGCCTTCCATCCAAGCGGCAAGCCGATGGTCGATCATCTCGTAGAGCCGACCCATCCAGCCAGTCTGGCAGCATCGGCGAGATTGGGCGTGGGGCGGCCACCGCCTGCGCCGAGCCCCCGCGCTCCAGCCTGCGCCATGTCCTGCGCGAGGCAGGAAGGCGATACCCAGACCCGTCCGAACGCCGGCGGCAAGAACCGGGTCCGTTGCGCGTAGCTGTGCCTTGATGTCGCGAAACCGCTAGCAGGCGACCCGCTGGGGCGGCAGGCTGGCGTCGTGCTCCCACCTTCGGACGTCTGCCTGCGGGCCGTTGCCGCGAAGGACAGCCGCTTCGACGGCGTCTTCGTGGTCGCCGTGGCGACCACCCGGATCTACTGCCGGCCAAGTTGCCCGGCAACGACCCCCAAGCCGGCGAACTGCCGGTTCCTCCCCACCGCGGCGGCCGCGCAAGTGGCCGGCTTCCGGGCATGCAAGCGCTGCCTGCCGGACGCCACGCCCGGCTCACCTGAGTGGGACCGCCGTGCCGACCTCGTCGCCCGGGCGGTGAAACTCATCGCCGATGGCGTCGTCGACCGGGAAGGCGTCGGTGGGCTGGCATCGCGATTGGGCTACAGCCGCCGCCAACTCGAGCGCGCCCTCGGCGGTGAGCTCGGTGCTGGACCCCTAGCCCTGGCCCGCGCCAGCCGGGCGCAGTCCGCCAGGGTCCTGATCGAGAAGACCGACTGGCCGATGGCGCGGGTCGCCTTTGCCGCCGGGTTCGGCAGCGTCCGCCAGTTCAACGACACGGTCCAGGAGGTCTTCGCCGTCGCGCCGCTGGACCTGCGCAGCCGGGCGGGGAGGTGGCGACCGGCCGCCGACCCGGTGGGTATCGCCAGTGCGCCGCTGTCCCTCGGGCTGCGGCTGCCCTACAGGCGACCGCTGTGGCCGGACAATCTGTTCGGCCACCTGGCCGCCACGGCGGTGCCCGGGGTGGAGGAGTGGAGGGAGGGCTCCTATCGCCGCACCATGCGCCTGCCGGGCGGCCCGGGCGTCGTGGCGCTACGGCCCGCCGCCGATCACATCGGCGCCGTCCTCAGCCTCACAGACGTGCGCGATCTGACCGCCGCTGTGCAGCGCTGCCGCCGGCTGCTCGACCTCGACGCCGACCCGGTCGCCATCGACGAAGCGCTCACGGCCGACGAGCACCTCGCCCCGCTGGTGGGTATCGCGCCGGGCAGGCGCGTGCCCCGTACCGTCGACGGTGCCGAGCTCGCCATCCGGGCGGTGCTCGGCCAGCAGGTCACCACCAGGGCAGCTCAAGGCCTGGCCAGCCGCCTGGTGTCGGACCCGGCCCTCGGCGAGCCGGTCAGCGACCCGGGCGGTGGCCTCACCCACCTCTTCCCCTCCCCTGAGGCGCTCGCCGCCGCCGACCCAGCATTGCTGGGACTCCCGCTGGCACGCGCCACGACGCTCGTGGCCCTCGCCGCTGCGCTCGCCGATGGCTCGATCGACGTCGGGCCGGGAGCCGACCGGGACGCGACCCGCGCCAGGCTCGCCGCCCTCCGGGGCGTGGGGCCATGGACCCTCGAGACCATCGCCATGCGGTCCCTCGGCGATCCGGACGCCTTCCCGATCGGCGATGCCGGCCTGCGAGCCGCCGCGCGGATCCTTGGCGTCACCGGCGGCCCGGCCGCGCTGCTCTCCAGGTCCGAGGCCTGGCGACCGTGGCGTGCCTACGCCACCCAGCACCTCTGGGCCCTCGGGCCCCACCGCATCAACGTCCTTCCCGACCCTCCAGGAGCCGCCGCATGACCGACCGCAGCCACACGACGTTCGACAGCCCGATCGGGCCGCTCACCGCCGTCGCCGACGGCGAAGCGCTCTGCGGCCTGTACCTCGACGGCGAGCGCCACCAGGAGCCCGACGCAGTCCTCGGCCGGGAGGACCGGTTCCTGGGCGAAGTACAGGCCCAGCTCGACGCCTACTTCGACGGAACGTTGACCGACTTCGATCTCCCGCTCGCGCCAGCGGGCACGCCCTTCCAGCGCCAGGTGTGGGCCGCACTGTGCGACATCGCCTACGGCTCGACGACGACCTACGGCGAGTTGGCGGCTTCGATCGGCCGGCCCGGCGCCGCCCGCGCCGTGGGCCTCGCGAACGGCCGGAACCCGATACCGATCGTCGTTCCCTGCCACCGCGTCATCGGCGCCGGGGGCGCGCTCACCGGCTACGCCGGCGGGTTGGAGCGCAAGAGATGGCTCCTCGACCACGAGCGCACCGAGCGTGCGCCGGCCCTCCTCGGATCCTGCCGTTGTATCGGGTGTGACTCCGTGACTCAGTGACCGCTGCCGAGCTGGATGGCCTTCACCACCAGCAGCACAGCGGAGAGGACCAGGTAGGCCCGCAACGACAGCATGCCCAGGCGGGTCCCCGGCGACCAGCGAACGGGCCGGAGCAGGGCCAGGGGCGGCATGCGCCAGGACAGCTTCTGCTCGGGGGTGGCCGTCGGCGTCACCTGGCGCTCCGCCGGGTGCGCGACGGCGCGGACCACGACGAAGGCCGCGGCGCCACCCACGGCCAGGCTTCCCGCCAGGATCTCGGAGATCAGCGCCACGTTGACACGGGGGAAGAGAGTGGTCGCCATGAGCGTCCCCGACAGGACTAGGAGCACACCGATGATGAGGGCGGCCAGCACGTTGAGCCAGGTCGGGTTGACCCACGGTCCGAGCACCTCACGGTCGTTGCAGAGCAGGAGCAGGAACACCGATGCCGACGGCAGCAGCAGGCCGGCCAGCGCTTGGACGCTGGTCGTGATGAGCCCGAGGGGCGCACCCGGGATCAGCACGATCCCGGCGGCGAGGACCACCATCGTCGTGTACGACAGGTAGAAGGACCGTGCTTCGCGAAACGTCCGGTGCAACGAGTGGTGGATCCCGAAGACATCGCCGAACGCGTAGCTCGTCGACAACGTCACCGCCGACGCCCCGATGATGCTCGCGTCCATGAGGACGATGGCGAAGATCGTGCCCAGGCCGCTGCCCCGGTGGCCGAGGAGCCTGGCTACGCCGAGCGCTGAGGTGAAGTGCCCGAAGGCGGAGGTTCCCGATGCCCCGTAGTTGGCTGTCACCATGAGTGCCGCCGCTCCGAGGACGACGACGACTGCCCCGATGACGGTGTCGGCGCGCTCGTAGTTCATGAACCGGGGTGTGATGCGCTTGTCGATGATGTTCGACTGCTGGAAGAACAGCTGCCACGGCGCCACCGTCGTCCCGACGATGGCGATGATGAGGAGGACGGCGGCGGAGTGGAAGCCGCCGCTGATGCCCGGCACGACGAAATCCCTGGTGACGGTGCGCCAGTGTGGGCGGGACAGGAAGAGCATCGGCGCCTGCAGAACGCTCACGGCGATGAACACGAACATCGCCCGCTCCCATCGGGCGAAGCTGCCGGAAGCAGTGATCGCAACGAGGGCGACGGCGGCGACAGGCACAGCGATGTCCCGGGAAACCCCGAAGTAGTCGGCGCCGAGAGCGATGCCGATGAACTCGGTGACGATCGTGAGGAAGTTGAGGACGAACAGGTCGCCGACGCTGAACGCCCCCCATCCCCTGCCGAAGCGCTCGTTGATCAGCCGGGCGTGGCCCACACCGGTCACCGCGCCGAGGCGGACGACCATCTCCTGGTTGACCACGAGCACCGGGATGAGGAGCAGGAGCGTCCAGAGAAGGCTCGTGTGGTAGTTCTGGCCAGCCTGGGCGTAGGTGGAGACGCCGCCGGCGTCATTGTCGCCGACCATGACGATGATGCCTGGCCCGACGATGGCAGCCAGGGTCATGAGCCGTTGGCGCCATGTCGCGCGGGCACCGACATCGCCCACGGGTATCCGGCCGAAGGCCCCTTCGATGTCTCCCTCGTGTGCAGCGTCGAGCACGGCAGAGGCGGGGGGCGGTGCCGGGCGCGTCGGCGGCGGCGGTTGGCGCCCGGCCGTCCGGTTTGGCGGATCCGACCCACCCACCGACGGCCGCTCGTCCCGGTGGGTGGGTCGGTCGGTCATCAGCTCAGCCCGGCGGCGCGGTGGCCGCCGGTCCCGGTTGGGATTCCTCGGCGGAAGGGGTCGGGCGCGGTTGGGGTTCTCGGCGGCGCCAGTCCTCGGGGATGATCGCCTCGAGGACGTCGTCGACGGTCACGATGCCGAGCACCTCGTCGCCGCGGTCGACGACGGGCACGGTCAGCAGGTTGTAGTCCGCCATGAGCAGCGCGATGTCGACCACGTCTGCCTGCGCGCCGACCCGGACAGGGTCGTCGTCCATGACGTCGCCGACGGGGCTGTCGGGGTCGGCGACGAGGAGGGCAGTGAGGGAGGCCACACCGACGAGCCGACCGGCGGCGTCCAGGACGTGGACGGCCGTGAGAGCCTGCGGCTCGGCGTTCTGGGCGGCCCGGAGCCGGCGGAGGGCATCGCTGATGTGGGCGTCGGTCGGGCAGGTGACGAACTCGAGGTTCATGAGGCCGCCGGCACTGGACGAGTTGTAACCGAGCAGCATCATGAGCTTCGTGCGGGTGCCGGCAGGCAGTCGGTTGAGCACCACCTGCCGCCGCCCCTGGGGAAGGTTCGTAATGGCGTCGGCGGCATCGTCGGGGCGCATGTGCGTGAGGACGTCGGCGACCTCGCCATCCGACTTCTCGCCGAAGAAACGGTTGGCCGTGTCCGGGTCGAGCTCCTCGAAGACGTCCGCTTCGAGCTCGGGATCACCGTGGACGGCCTCGATCAGCTCGTTGCCCTCCTGGCGGGAGGCGTCCTCGATCAGGTCGGCGATCTGCGCCGGCTTGAGCCGGCGCAGCCTGCCGAACACGCCGCGGGCGGTAGCGCTGGGCTGGTGGCCGATGAGCGGCTCGAAGTTCTTCCAGTCCTCGACCGTCCCGCCGACCGCTGGGCGCAGCCCCAACCACCGCGCCGGCCGGCGCGTGTCCACGCCGACGGCCACGCACCCCTCGGATCGGACCTCGAGGATCACGTCGGACGCCTTGACCAGCTCCGTCTCGGGCACGTCGATGAGGCGATGACCGAGCACGTCGTGGCGGAGCAGGACCTCGCCCTCCCGCCTCTCGAAGCTCCGGAGGTCGATGTTCGCGGCGGTGAGGAGGACCCGGTGGTCTCCCAGCTGAGCGACTCGCTCGTAGGGGACGAACACCCGGCGGTGGCCCACGACGGCGACGAGACCCGTGACGAGCGGATAGTCGCCGCGGCTGAGGCGGACGACGAGATCGTCGAGCTTGCCGACGGCCTCCCCGTTGGGCGACAGCAACGGCGCGCCGAGCAACACCGACAACTGCACGGGGCGAGCATACGCAGTCGGGCCGCTGGTCCGGGAAGCTGGGCTGGGCAGCAGGGCAGCGTCCAAACGCCGGCGCCGAGTCCCGGTCCGTGGCGCGCCACCGTGGACATCCACGAGCGGGAGGCCTGGGCCATCAGCGGTTGGGTCGGTGTCATCGTCGTTCTCGCATGCGTCGTCGGGGCCGTCCTCCTTGCCCGCAGTTCCGTCCAGTTGCTCGCGTTCCTTCCCATCGTGGTGGCCGTGGTCGTCCTGGCCTCCCTGGCCGTCGTCCAGCCGGGCCAGACGAGGGTCGTGCGCTTCTTCGGCCGCTACGTCGGCACACTGCGCCGCAACGGCCTGTGGTGGCTCCTCCCGCTCTCCGACCGCCGCAACGTGAGCATCCGGGTGCGCAACTTCGAGACCAGCCACCTGAAGGTGAACGACGCGGAGGGCAATCCGGTCGAGATCGCCGCCATCGTCGTCTGGCAGGTCGCCGACACCTCACGCGCCCTCCACGCCGTCGACGACAACCTCAACTTCGTGCGCGTCCGAGCCGAGTCGGCGCTGCGGCAAGTTGCTACCATCCATCCGTACGACGATCCGCTGGGAGACGGCGTCTCCTCGCCACCCGCTCCCGCATCGTCGACGGTGCCGTCGGGATGGTGGAGGAGGCCCTCGCTCGGATGCGTGAACGCAACATCGTCGCCCTCGACGCGGAGCGCGAGGCGGCGATGGTGAGCAACCTCATGGTTGTGCTCTGCAGCGACCAGCCTGCCGTCCCGGTCGTGAACACGGGCACCCCTCTACTCGTGAGTCGTGAGTGACCGCAAGCAAGTACTGGTGCGGATGGACCCAGCGGTCCACGATGCCCTCGCCCGATGGGCCTCCGACGAGCTCCGCACCGTGAACGCCCACGTCGAGATGTTGCTCAGACGGGCGCTCGCCGACGCGGGGCGAATGCCCCGTAAGGCCGGGCCCCTGCCCAAGCGAGGCCGGCCCCCCGCCGCCCCGTGAGCGGACCCGCGACTATCGGAGCAGGCGGTCGAGCGACGAGCTGAGCTCGTCGGGGCTGCATCGGCCCCGGCTGGCGCGTGTCAGCTGGGCGATGACCAGGCCCGTCCTCCACACGTCTTCGAAGCCGGCAGGCAGCGGGCCGACCGACCTGTAGCCGGCAAGCAACGCTTCGCCATCGGTGGCTGCCGTCCACGGGCGCATGTCGAGGGCCGGATGGCTCCGGTACGCGTCCCCGAAGTCGATGAGCCCGGCGAAGGCACCGCTGGTCGGGTCGACGAAGGTGTGCTCGGGACCGGGGTTGGAGTGGAGAGCAACCGGGGGCGTGTCCCCTGGCAGGTGGGCGAGGCACCTGGCCGCGATCTCCCGCACATCGATCGTCTCGAAGCGCCCCTCCTCCTCGACTGCCGTGGCGAGGCGATCGAAGGCATCGGAGAGGCGAGACCCCAGGTCGGCAGGGGTGCGGTCGCCCGGCACGAGGGGATGGTCGGCGAACGCCGACTGCTCGATGCCGTGGATGGCACGAAGGGTCCGGCCGAGCTCGTCCAGGACGCCAGCCCGCTGCCCAACATCGAGCGAGGCGTGCTCGACAGGCACCCCGTCGATGCGCGTCAGGCAGAGATACTCGATCCCGTCCATGTCGCCGTGGCCGAGCACACGCGGGACGGGGAAGTCGCCTTGACGCTCGAGCTCCACCAGGAAGAGAGCCTCCTTGCGCAGGCTGGTGCGTGGTCGGAGCCGATGCGGGCGCTGGGTCTTCATGATGATGCCGCCTTCGAGGAAGTAGGCGCGAGCCTCTCCTCCCGACTCGTCGACCTCCAGCAGCCGGCCAACCGAGGTGTGTCGGCGCGCCGCATCGACGACCGCCTCCTCGGTGAGGACGGGATCCGGTGCCCCTGGCTGCAGGTATGTGTCGGAAAACACGGTCGGTCATCGCCTCCTTGTGGTCAGGGTGTCGGCTTCCCCCATGGTGCCTCGGCAACTGTCGGGTCGGCGACTGCACGCCACGACGCAGCACCCTCGAGCGCCACCAAGGCGGCCTCATCGACGAGTGCCGGGTGGCCGCCTGAACCGGGCGGATGGGTTGTCGGCACCCACACGTCACGACTCATCAACGAGCTTCTGCGTCTACAGCCGCCCTTGCGATCGCCTTCTGGAAGGCTGAGCGGCGGAAGGCGTATTCCGTGAACGCGTCGAGGTCGTGGGCGCCGAGCAGGACGCGCACCGGCCGCTCGGAGCCGGCCTGGGCGGCCTTGATCGCCCGGTTGAATCGGCTGTGGCGGCCGGAGTCGAGCACCAGCCGCAGCTGGTCTCGCAGCAACGCGGCTTCCGTTTCCCGATACGACGGCGACGCCGGCCGCGCTGCCGGTCGAGGGCAGTACCGACTCGGACATGTCCTGGGCCTTTTCGTGATGGTTGCGCACCAGAGACCTCCTGGAGCACCAGGGTCGAGAGGGGTCTCGACTCGTTGACTGGCGCCAGGGATGCCCCATGGCTGCTTCCTCCGGTGAGCAGTGAGCACTGATCGGCTTCGTATCATGCGACCTCCCACCCGGCTCGGTCAACCCGTCTTGGGGGCAGGGCGAAGCCGGTTGATCGCCGACCAGATCGGGGCCAGGATGCCAGGCGTGGCGGGGTGATGCCCACGGGCCGA